>URMR01000034.1 GCA_900548935.1 uncultured Collinsella sp. | reverse complement strand
GCGCGCAGCGTCAACTAGTTACGCGGTTCGTAGAACCGCGTAACCCCTAAAAGCGGTTGCCGCGGAAGCCGCCGCCGTTGCGGCCGCCACGATCGCCACCGCGACCGCCACGGTCGTTACCACGGTTGCCGCCGAAGCCGCCACGGTTGCCACCGCGATCGCCATAGCCACCACGGTTGCCGCCAAAGCCGCCGCGACCGCCACGGTCGCCGCCACGGTCACCAAAGCCGCCGCGGCCACCGCGATCGCCACCGCGACCGCCACGGTCGCCGCCACGGCCACCACGGTCGCCGCGAGGACCGCGATCCTCGTCCAGGCCCATGGCGACGAGCGGAGCGATAACCTTATCGAGAGCGGCCATCAGCTCGGTGGCCTCCTCGTAAGAAAGCTCGGGCAGGAGCTTCTCCTTCTTGTTGGCAAGCTCGACCAGGCCCTCAGCGGCATCCTCGGCGGCGAAGACAACAATCTTGCGCATATCGCCCTCGGCGTCGTCGATGCGGCCGACCAGATCGGCAGCCTCGGCCTCAGCCATCAGGCCATCGAGCTCACGGAGGCGCATGCCCAGCAGGTCGGACATTTCCTTCTGCTCCATCTTGGGCTTGAGGTCAAGAAGCTTGATGGCGCGCTCGATGTTCGCCATGCGCTCGGCCTTGGCCTCCTCCTCCTTGGAAATAGCAAAGCGACGGCTACGCAGCAGGCGGGCGGCCTTCTGCATCTTGTCCATCAGCTCTTCGTCATCGTAATCAACGGCGGCCTCGACAACCTCGGCCTCCTCCTCGGCGGAAACCTCGTCAGCAGCCTCAACCTCGGCAGCTTCGGTCTCCACGGTCTCGACTGCCTCGACCTCGGCAGCCATGGTCTCGTTCTCGGTCTCGTTCATAATCTCTTCGTTCTCGGACATGAGACTCCTTCTTGGCCCTCTCGGGCATCATCGCCCCATTCGCGGGGCCCGTCGCGCACTCTTTGCGCTTTAAACATTCATGCCTCTCGGCAAAACGTCCATTAGTTTATGGTGTCGCCATCCAATCTAGCTGCAGAATCTATGTGCACACATTAATGCGACATGTGTGACTCGCGACGAGCGTACACCAGCGACGCCACGAACCCGACCACGGCAATTACAGCCGCTACACGCACGGCAGCTGCAAATCCAATCGCCTGGGCAACGTCTGTCGCAGCGCCAGCGGCGCCGGCGGTCGCAGCAGAACTCGAGAGCAGACCGATAAACAGCGACGGGCCAAACGATGCGGCAATCATATTCCACGTGTTAAGCAATGCCGTTCCGTGAGGATGTTCAGCGGCGGGTAGCGTCTCCAAGCCGGCCGTTTGCGAGGGGCTCAGCACCAAACCGACTCCGGCATACACCACAACGGTCAGCGCCACGACGACGCCGATGTTCATGCTTGCCGCCGTCATCGAGATGGCAGTCTGCCCCACGGCAATCAGGGCAAAGCCAACCGGCAGCAGCGGCCATGCGCCACGGGCGTCCATCACGCGTCCGCCCACAATCGAGGTCACGGCGTTGCAGGCAATCGCCGGCAAAATGAGCAAGCCCGCAATAAGTGCGGTCATGCCGTATGCGCCCTCAAAATAGAGCGGCAACAAAACGCTCATCGAGAACGTCGTCATCATCGACACCACCACAAGCAAACACGCAGGCCAAAAGCGAACGCTCGCCATGGGACGCACGTTAAGCACCGGATGCTTGAGCTTGAGCTGACGGGCCGCAAACAGGCCGAGCAGCACAATGGCGGCGACGAGTGCCGCAACACCCATCATAACGTTGGACGAGAACTCACCAACGGAGTACACAAACGCCGTGATGCCGGCAGCCAGCAAAATAACCGAGAGGATATCGAGCGAAACATCCTGGCGCTCGCCGACGTTTTGCACGAGCTTTACGCCCGCCGCAGCGACCGCAATGCCGCCCACCAGCGGCACTACGAACACCGCCCTCCAGCCAAATAACGTGCACATAAGACCGCTAATCACGGGTCCAAACGCCGGTCCTAGCGTAATGCAGGCGCCGCCCAGGCTCAGATACAAACCGAGCTTCTCGCGCGGGGCGCAAGACAGCACCACGTTCATCATGAGCGGGAACAAGATGCCCGATCCCGCAGCCTGCAAAATACGACTTGGCAGCAAAACGCTAAACGACGGAGCGACCAGGCACAGGACTTCGCCGGCGACCATGCATCCGCATGCGAAAAACAGCAGCTTGCGCGTCGAGAAACGGCCGGACAGGAAGGCCATGATGGCCGTAAAAATCGACGTCACGATCATGTAGCCCGAGACGAGCCACTGTGCCGTGGTGGCACTCACCGAAAAGGCTGCCATAATGTCGTGCAACGCCACGTTAATGATGTTCTCGTTAAACGCGGCAACAAAGGCTGCAATATACATTACGACGAGAATCGCCGCAGAGGCCGATGGCGTTACTTGAACTTGTTGCTGAGATTTGCTCCCCATGCATTTCCTTCCTCTTGGAACGACAGTCGCATCGCCCCAGAGGAACGGTCCAGGGCGAAAAATGAGCCCTAGACTTACGCCAGACGCCGCACACGACGAATCTGGCAACATGGTCCAACATCGAAAGATTGTAACGCGGACGCACAGCTTTCCTTCCGCGCTATTATTAAAAGTCCACGAAAGCATAAGACATGAGGAGCCCGCCATGATTAAGCCCATCATGAAATCCGAGTTCTTTTTGCGTCTGCCTTCCGAAGACGCGGGACCCGACGATGCCGCAACCGGGCAGGATCTCCTGGATACACTCCACGAGCATGAGCGCGAGTGCGTGGGCCTCGCCGCCAACATGATCGGCGTGCGCAAACGCATCATCTGCGTAAAGGACGGCAACAGGACACTCCTGATGTACAACCCTCAAATTCTTGAGCAGGTCAATGCCTATCAGACGAGCGAAGGATGCCTCTCGCTGATCGGCGAGCGTCCCTGCACCCGCTATCGCCGCATTAAGGTTGAGTATTTGGACGAGAGCTTCGTCCACCGCGTCAAAAACTTCTCGGGCTACACCGCCGAGATCATCCAACACGAAATCGACCATTGCTGCGGAATCGCGATCTAGTTCCGCGAGTCAAGGAAAATGATCTGTTTTCCTCCGTCCCTAATGGACCATGGTAACGACGCAGGCTGAGCACACGACAGCGAGCGAGCCGCATTTGCACCAAGGTGACGTGAAACGAAAGGGCGCTGACCTTCTGGTCGCGCCCTTGAAGTTGAACGTCAGATTGTCCAAATGCGGCCCGCGCAGCGTCGAGCAGTTACGGCGTTTGGTAAAACGCCGTAACTAACGTGCTCCGTACTGCTCGTAGTAGGCGTCGATGGCAGCCTTGAGTTCGTCATCAATGACGACCTTGCCGTCGATCTCGTGGTTGTAGAGGGTCTCGACGACCTCGGCCATGGAGACGATGCTCGCGACGGGGAAACCGTACTTGGCCTCGATCTCCTTCTGCGCGGTGGTCACGCCGCCCTTGCCGACCTCCATGCGGTTGAGGGACACGATGAGGCCCTTGATTTCGACGTCGGCAGCAGCCTTAACCTTGGGATAGGTCTCGTCGATGGACTTGCCGCTGGTGGTGACGTCCTCGACCATGACCACGCGGTCGCCGTCCTGAGGCTCATAGCCCAGCAGGTTGCCCTTGTCGGCACCGTGGTCCTTGGCCTCCTTGCGGTCGCAGCAGTACTTGACCTCCTTGCCGTACAGCTCGTGGTAGGCAATTGCGGTCACGACGGCCAGCGGAATACCCTTGTAGGCCGGTCCAAACAGCACATCAAAGTCGTCGCCAAAGTTATCGTGGATGGCCTGGGCGTAATACTCGCCCAGCTTCTTGAGCTGATAGCCCGTCACGTAAGCGCCGGCGTTCATAAAGAACGGGGACTGACGGCCGCTCTTGAGCGTAAAGCTGCCGAACTTAAGGACGTCGGACTCGACCATAAACTTGATGAACTCTTGCTTGTAAGCCTCCATGCGGGCTCCTCTCGTAATCGCGTACGTGCCTTCCAGTTTAGCGCAGGCGAAGCATCGATGCGGGCGCGCTTTGGAGCCACGGCATTCTGTAAAGGCTTTGTCAGGGGGAATGGTTTTCCGAACAATGGGGTTGACATCGCAAACCCCCTCATCAAGAATACGGGCGGATTAAAAAGGGTTACGAGATACCCAAAGCGCGCTGCGCTCAGCCTTTAGGAGGTGTGCCATGGAAGGCAGTCCTAGTCGAAAAACCTGCATGTCGCCCTCGGCACGCCGCGAGGACTCCGCACACGCATAAACGCCACCGGCAGATCGCCAAAACCACCACAAAGGCGCGCTGCGCCCTTTGTGGGCTCAAGTGCTTGACGTGAGCGACATCTAGGTTTTTTGAAGCATATACGACACGTACGCTAACTCCCTTCACCAAGGAGGACCCTATGCTGATGCTCAAAACCGCCACGGTACTCGAAGCTATCTCCAAGCGCCGCCGCACGGCGCGCCCTGCCGCTCATACCGGCCTGTCTAAGAACACCATATTCGCCGCCACCCATAGCGCCGAGGACGCCCTCGTACTGCTCGACGCCACGGCAAACGGCCTCACCGCCGAGCAGGCAACCGAGCGCCTGGACGCCTCCGGCCCCAACACCATCGAAGCACCGACCAAGACGCTCGCCCGCCGCATCGCCGACGCCTTCATCGATCCCTTCGCCGGCATCCTCGCCGCGCTCGCGCTGGTCTCGCTCTACATCGACGTGCTCGCCGTGCCCGAGCCGCAGCGCGACCCCTCCACGGCCATCGTCATCGGCATCATGCTGCTGGTATCGGGCGGTATGAAGTTTATCCAGGAAGCCCGCAGCGGCAATGCGGCAGAGGCCCTCAAGGACCTGGTCTCCAACACTTGCACCGTCCTGCGCGACGGCGAGCGCGTCGAGATCCTCTTCGACGAGCTCGCCCCCGGCGATGTGATCCGCCTCTCTGCCGGCGATATGGTGCCGGCAGATGCCCGCATCATCACCGCGCGCGACTTGTTTGTGATCGAGTCCGCACTCACCGGCGAGAGCGAGGCCGTCGAGAAGACCGCTGCCACCACCGTCGTCGATGGTGCCGACGGCTCCGCGCTGCCGCTCTCTGCCTGCAAGAACATCGTCTTTACCGGCACCTCCGTGCAAAACGGCACCGCCATGGCGCTTGTCGTTGCCACCGGCTCGGACACCTACCTGGGCGGCATCGCCAAGATGCTCAACGGGCGCGGCGAAAAGAGCGCGTTTGACCGCGGCGTCTCGAGCGTCTCCATGTTGCTCGTACGCCTCATGCTCGTTATGGCGCCGGCCGTCTTTGCCATCAACGCCGCCACCAAGGGCAACGTCATCGACGCGCTGCTGTTCGCCACGAGCGTGGCCGTGGGCATCACGCCGCAGATGCTTCCCGTCATCGTGACCACGAGCCTATCGCAGGGCGCCAAGGACCTCGCCCGTCGCCAGGTTATCGTCAAGGAGCTGCCGGCGATTCAAAACCTCGGCGCGATGGACGTCCTGTGCTGCGACAAGACCGGCACCCTCACCGAAGACCGCATCGTGCTCGAGCGCTACCTCAACACCGATGGCAACGAGGACGCGCGCGTGCTGCGCCATGCGTTTTTGAACAGCTTCTTCCAGACCGGCCTCAAAAATCTTATCGACCTGGCCGTAATCGACCGTGCCGATGTGACGCCCTCGACCGTCGTGCCCGATTCCATGCTGGGCCAGAGCCTGCGCGACCGCTATACCAAGGTCGACGAGGTGCCCTTCGATTTCTCGCGCCGTCGCCTGAGCGTAGTTGTCGCCGACTCCCAAGGCAAAACCCAGATGGTTACCAAGGGAGCTGCCGAGGAAATGCTCGAGATCTGCTCCTTTGTCGAGGTCGATGGCATCGCTCAGCCGCTCACCGACGAGAAGCTCGCCCAGATTCGCAAGCAGGTCGACGGACTTAACGCCGAGGGCCTGCGCGTGATTGCCGTGGCGCAGAAGACCGATCCGCGCTGCGTGGGCGAGTTTGGCATCGCCGACGAGTGCGACATGGTGCTGATGGGCTTTTTGGCCTTCCTCGATCCGCCCAAAGCAAGTGCCGCAGGCGCCGTCGCCACCCTCGAGGCCAAGGGCGTAGCGGTCAAGGTCCTGACCGGCGATAACGACCGCGTCGCCGCCACCGTCTGCGAGCAGATTGGTATCGACGCGAGCAACGTTTTGCTCGGCTCCGAGATCGATGCGCTCGACGACGCAGAGCTTGCCGAGCGTGCCGAGAAAACCCATCTCTTCGCCAAGCTCTCGCCGCTGCAGAAGGCGCGCCTGGTGCGCGTCATGCGCGAGCTGCTCGGCCACACCGTGGGCTTTATGGGCGACGGCATCAACGACGCCGCTGCCATGCGTGCGAGCGATTGCGGCATCTCAGTCGATTCGGCCGTCGACATCGCCAAGGAATCCGCCGATATCATCTTGCTTCAGAAGGACCTGGGCGTGCTCGAGCGCGGCACCATCGAAGGCCGCCGCACTTACGGCAACCTGCTCAAGTACCTCAAGACCACGGTGAGCTCCAACTTTGGCAATGTGCTGTCCGTGACCGTCGCGAGCTTGTTCTTGCCGTTTTTGCCTATGAGCGCTCTGCAGCTGGTGCTGCTATCGCTCGTCTACGAGATCGTGTGCATCGCGCTGCCGTGGGACACCGTCGATGACGCCTGGACTGCCCGTCCGCGTGCCTGGGATGCCGCGTCCATCAAGGGCTTTATGCTCGAGCTGGGCCCCGTGAGTTCGCTGTTTGACATCGTGACCTTCGCCGCGCTCTTCTTTGTGGTGTGCCCTGCCACCGTAGGCGCAAGCTGGTCCGAGCTCGCCGGGACGGGCAACGTCGCGGGTATAGCGACCTTTGCTGCGCTCTTCCAGAGCGGCTGGTTTGTCGAGTCCATGTGGTCGCAGACACTCGTGGTCCACATGCTGCGCTCCCCGCGCCTGCCGAGCCCGCGCGACCACGCCGCGCCCGCGCTGTGCGCGCTCACCGTGCTAGGCCTGGCGCTCGTCACCTGGCTGCCGGCAAGCCCCATCGCCGATGCGCTCGGCCTCATGGCACTGCCCGCGAGCTTTTTCGCGCTGCTCATCGGCATCGTCACCGCCTACATCGCGCTCACTCAGCTGGCAAAGCGCCGCTACATTGCCCGCCATGGCGAGCTGCTGTAGCAAGCAAGCGGAAAACACCCTGCCAGCTGCCATTACCGCTACCACAGCTGCCGACGCCGCTGCCGTTGCCTCTGTCGCCGCCGCAGTCTATCCCCTCAGCAGTTGCGGTGAAATAGTTCCTGTTTAAGGTCCCGTGACTTTAATTTAGGGACTATTCCACCGCAACTTATTGGAGGATTAGCTAGTCCTTGGGTGTCCAGGACCAGAAGAAGTTGATAAGGGCCACACGTGAGGTGGTGCCGGTCTTTTTGTTGATCGAGGAAATGTGGCGGTAGAGCGTGGAGCGCGAAAGGAAAAGCGTTGTGGCGATGTCCTGAACGCTCTGGTCCGAAACGACCAAGGCCGCAAGAATATCGCGCTCGCGCTCTGTAAGCTCAAAGGTGCGACGAAAGGCATCGAGGCGTTCATCGGACGTGAGCTCCGCTGCCTCCACGGGCTCGGGGTCGGAGCATGTGGGCGCAAGATCCCCACCAAGATCATCGGTGGCAGGCGCCAGCTCGTCCCGTATCACGGCGTCATCGGCTCGTTGCCCCAACTGTCCCAGCAGCGTAATCGCAATGCCCACAAACATCACGAGCGCCGCACCGACCGCAGCCAGCACATTTTGACTCGAGATAATCGCCACTGCCGGCGCCGTCACGAACATCGAGCACACGTTGTTGACGACGCGACCCATGCACGGCCAAAAATATGACCAGCGCGCATAAAGCGAGACGGCGGCATATTTTGTGGTAAAGAACACCACAAAGAAGCCTGAGCCCAGATAAAAGATGATCGTGGCAGCAAGCTCGTTGCCGCCATTGCCATCGACGATGAGCACAAAGAACGAAAGCGTGGACAGTATGGCGGCACACGTCATGCCGATATTCATATACGAACGGCCGTGCAGGTCAAATAGGACGCCAGCGGCCACGAGCTCACGACAAGCAGTAGGCGCGGCCAATCGCCCAAATCGACGGCTCCGACAGCATGCAAGGTCGTGAGGCCAGCGTTGAGAGCGGCGAATACGCCGGAAAGATACACCGTCGCCACGGTCAGGCGAACTACGGCGCGGCGGAATGCCGCCTTTGTCTTGGGATCGTCTTGCCACTTGGCGCCATATTCCAAAGCATCTACCGAAAGTCCGGCAACGCTGGGTTCAAAGTTGGGATCGGACTCGTCGCGCAGTTTGGCGCGTCGGGCACTGTGAAGCAACGCCACCTGCACGATCGCACAAACGACCAGAACAGCCTGCTGAGGAATGCCGACAGGCATCACCATGTGGTTGAGAACCTGCACCAGAACGCCCATGGCGTAAGAAAGTGCGGCGGCGCGCGCCAAGCAGGGCGTCCGCGCAAAGCGTCGCGCAAAGTTTGCGTGGGCAGTCGATCCGCAGTAGCCCAGCGCGCAGCACGCCACCAAACCGCCGACGATTACCACCTCGACCTGAGCTGCCATAATCAACAGCAGCAATGCCGCCACCAGCAAAACGCCCGTGATGTCGCTCGTCGCGTCGATAGCATGGGGACGGCGATAGTACAGAACGGGACGCACAAAAAAGCCAATCACGCTCGCGCCGATGACAAGACTCTCATAAATAACGACCTCGTTCGGAGACACGAACTCGGCCATGCGCACATCAAAGAGATACTCGCACGCCAAAAACGTGAAGAAGAACAGCGCCAGGCATATAATCTCCCGAATGCCCCGATGCAGATATGCGGTTGTGTCTCCCATGCCCCTCATGGTTAACCCCCGGTCGCTCAATTGTCTGGAATTCCATTTTAATAAAGAACCAATCTCAATATCGAAGCCGAGCTCGAAATGCTGCAAATTTGACCCCAGCCGTTCACATCACGCCGCGATTTTGAGCCGCATGGACCAGAAGGGACACACGCGACCTCTAGCTCGGCAAGGAGTGTCTCCAACTACCACTCATTTAAGTACGTCCCCAATGAGTGCGGCGGAATGGTTCCCGTTGGCAGCTTAAAGCCGTCATGCAGGAACCATTCCGTCGCAACCTCATGAAAGGGACTGGGTTGTAAATGTTGGAGTAGAGCCGTTAGCGCCCGGGGGCCAGAATCACCAGCGCGTCGTGCTCAAAGGAATGCTGAGCCACGCGCACGGTACCGTCACCGTTGTCGCGGACAGGCAGCTTGGCGATGCGCTTGTCCTCCATGTCGAGGACCGTTGCCGTCCAGTCGCGCGCGCCGCCGAGCTTAAACTTGAGCGCCGTGGTGCGTGGCAGGTACGTGACGACGCGATTGCCAACGCGCGCCACACGAATGGCCTCGCGCGCGTCGTCGAGAAGCTCCTGCGCCGGAACCACGGCAAGTGCGTCGTCGCCAGCCGTAGCACCCAGCCCGGCAAGCACATGCTCGATCGCGCCAAAGTCCCAAACGCCCGCAAACTGCAGGCACTCCTGCCAACGGAACGGCATATCGAAGCCCTCGCCCAGCACCGAGCCCTGGCTCTTGCTGGTCTGCCAGTTCCAAACGCCGTGCGCGCCATAGGTCACACCCGCGCTGGCGCCGGCAAGGATCGACGACCACACGCTCGCACGACAGTCCTGCGCGGTGAAGCGCCAGTACACGTTGCGCGACGCACCCATCTGCTCGTAACAGGGCTCGGAGTTGACCATCGGCTTTTTGGGATAGTTGGCGGTAAAGTCCTGCGGCAGGTGCCATGCCTCGGGCTGGCCCTCGTAGTTGTGGCCGGGCTGGAACATGTAGAAGTCCAGGCGGTCCAGGTACTGTGACGGAATGGTGCGGTTGCCGCGGTTGATATGCATGGTGCGCAACGCCTCGGGCGCGCGTTTGACGACTTCGTCGAGGGCGTCCTCGTAGTAGGCAATCGCCTCGTCGCTGGTAAAGTCGGTATCGCCCGCCACCACGTAGACGGGGTCGAACTCGCCCAGGTTCTCGACGACACGGGCAACGTGGGCGCGGACCTCCTCGCGCGGCATAGTCTCGGCACCGCAATGCTCGGCAATCTTGGCGCCCCAGGTACCGGACACGTAGTTACACCACATAAGTACGAGTGCCGGACGAATGCCGTGCTCGACGGCAGCGCGGCACATGGCAGCAGCGCGGTCCCAGTACGCCTGGTTGGGACGGGACCAATCAAAATGCACGCCGTCCTCGCTGGCATAGGGCCAAATGCCCAGATCGGGGCAGCAGCGATCCCACTGCGGCAGCGTGTTGATCTGCAGCACGTTCATGCCCTGCTCGGCGCGGCGGGTCAGATAGTAGTCCCAATCGGCCTCGGTAATGCTCGTAAAAGCGCTCCAGCACGTATCGGCAAACCAAAAGAACGGCTTGCCCTCGCACAAAAAGCCGTCCTGGCGACCGTTGACGGTCAGCTTTCCCAAACTCATCTGCATGTCCTTTCGTTTGATAAAGGAGTTGCGAACCGGCAGATTCTTTCGCAGTAACCCCGTGCGAAAGCACCTGGCGCTTAGCAAGCCCCGGCGAGTAGGCGCCACATGCCCCCCAATCAGTCTACCTTGCAGGAAAGGCCCCGTCGGGTTTGCGCCTGACGGGGCCCTGTCGTGTAGGTAAGGTCGCATGTGACCGAATGGCTTGGCCTTAGGCCTCCATCTCGGCGAGCTCCTCTTTGGAGAAGCCAGTGGCAAAGACGACGGCAGCGGCGATGACAAAGGAGATTGCCATACCGACGATAGCCCAGACGGTGTTCATCTGGCCACCCTGCAGGTAGTTGGTGAAGACCAGGAAGTTGGAGGCACCGCCGGCCAGGTAGTAGGTAACACCCATGAGGCCGGAGAACACAGCGCCGATGGCACCGCCGATAAACATACCGAGCATGGTGCGACGGAAGCGCATGAGGATACCGAAGAGCGCAGGCTCGGTGACGCCGCCGGCGATGGCGGAGATGACGTAACCCAGGGCAAGACCCTTCTCGTCGGGGTTCTTCATCTTGAGGAAGGCACCGAAGGCGCAGCCCCAGACAGCGGCCATAGCGCAGTTGGTAGAAACGAAGACGAAGGGATCGTAGCCGGCGGCGATGATCTGGACCTGAGCGAGCAGGATGACGGGCATGTGCATGCCGCAGACCACGAAGAGCTGCCAGAAGGCGCCGAGGATGGCCATGACGATCAGGATACCGATACCGCCAAGGTCAGCAAGGCCAAAGAGGGCATTGGCGATGAGGTTGCCGAGCTCGTTGCCGATCGGGGCAAGAACGATGAAGGCGATGGGGATCGTGACAATCATGGTGCAGAACGGCGTGAAGACCGTGGACAGCACGTCGGGCATGACCTTCTTAAAGAACTTCTCGACAAAGTACAGGACGGGCACCGAGAGGATGATCGGCAGGACGGACTGCTGGTAGTTGGCAGCGGCGATCTGGATGCCGTAGACGGAGATGATTCCGCCACCCTCCTGAGTCGCGACACTCACGACAGACGGGGCCATGAGAGCGCCGCCGAGGAGCATGCCCAGAACCGGAGAGGCGCCGAGCTTCTTAGCAGCGGCATAGCCCAGGTAGATGGGGATAAAGGTAAACGTGGCCTCGTACAGGGTGGTGTAGAGGAACGTGTAGGTCGGATCGGTATCGGAGAGAACGCCGAGCATGGTGGGGCCGAGGACCGCAGCGATGGTGCGGAACAGACCGCCGGCCATGAGCAGCGGGATCAGCTGGGTCATGGAGCCCGACAGATAGTCGAGGATGATGTTGGGCAGGTTCTTGAGCTCGAACTTCTCCTTAGGAGCGTCGAGGTTCTCGTCGACCGCGGCACCCTGCTTGACGCCGGACATGGCGACGAACTCGGCGAGCACCTTGGGCACGTTCTGGCCGATGATGACCTGGAGCTGGCTGCCGGCGAACTGGCAACCCAGAACACCCTTGACCTTCTTGATCTTCTCCACGTCGGCCTTGCTGTTATCCTTGAGCGTCAGACGCAGGCGCGTCATGCAGTTGGTGGCGACGGCAACATTCTCCGCACCGCCCACGAGCTCGAGGACATCGGTGGCAATCTGCTTGTTATCTACTGCCATGGGACCCCTCCCCATATCATCGTGTGCCTACCCGTTTGGACGTAGGCACGCCTTTGGCCCGGCGGCTATAACCCCTTACGGCTGCCGAGCCCTTGGATACGCTGTCGTAAACAATCTGTTTACTGAACGTTTACATCGCTTAGTTTACACGCAGCATTGAATTTGTGGCCCTCTTGCCGTTTGCAGTCCGGTGAACGGTAGGAAATCGGGGGTGAACGTAATTGAATGCCAAGGCATTACATATAGTGCTGTTTATTTATAAATGGCCGTCTACATGGGATTTTATATAATCTGGCACCCAAATGCCTTGTTGACTTATCAACAAAAGCCCTGCTAGATAGTGGTAAACGAGTGTTTAGTAGTTCATTGAGCGTTTGATGTGACCGTTTACCGAGTTCATCTGCTTATTCTCTAATTCTGCTTTACACTAAACATGTTTAGATTGTATTGCCGCACACGTTTAGCTCTCGCGGCACAAGGGAGGCAGCTCATGGAACTCAAATCGTGCACCTACGCAACCGTCACCACCTTGGGCGACTTTGGCCCCTGGATCAGCAAGGTCGTTCTCGACCTACCCTGCACCGTGCGCGCCAACGATCTCGATTCGAACACTTTCCATATATATGTAGAGCGTCACGAGCGCACGGGCGAGGTCCTGATGCGCAAGGAGCACGGCGCCGACCATGCCACGCCCTCCGTGGGTTACATCGACATTCTCGCCGCGTATCCGTGTGACGAGAACGGCCGCAAGCTCGCCGTGGGCACCCATGTGGCACTCGAGGTCGCCGAGCAGCGCCTGACCAAAAAGATCGAAGGCGGCGTCATGGGCTCGCGCATGCTCGATGACCAGCTGCGCGTCACACAGCTCGTGGCCCTTCCCGGCAACGACGGCGACGACCCCACCTGCGGCCTGGTCTTCGATACCTGTCGCGGCGACATCTGCCCCGCGCTCAAGGGCTGGAGCAATGCCGTGCAAAAGACCGCCATTGATGGCATCGCGCTCGAGTACGGCTTCTTTGAGCCCAACTTTAAGGCAGAGGACTCGGCCTGCTTCAATCCCTTCGCGCCCGAGGCCACGGTCGTGCCCCAAAAGGCCCCGCTCGTGGTGTACCTGCACGGTGCCGGTGAAGGCAAGGGTGCCACGCAGGGCGAAGGCGCCACGCGCGCCTATGTCGGCAACCGCGTGACAGCCATTAGCCAGGCGCAAATCCAGCACTACTTTGGCGGCTTTGCCTGGGTACTCGTGCCGCAGTCTCCCACGTTTTGGATGGACAACGGCGTCGAGCAGCTCGGTCGCTCCAACCAGAGCATCTACTCCCCCGTACTCAAGGCGCTCATTGACGAGTTTGTCGCCGAGCATGCCGAGCGTATCGACACCGACCGCATCGTGGTCGCCGGCCTTTCCAACGGCGGCTTTATGACCCTGCGCCTGTGCGCCGACTACCCCGATTTCTTCGCCGCCGGCCTTCCCTGCTGTGCCCCGTGGTACAACGCCACGGACGAGGACGTAGCCGCGCTCGCCAAGACGCCGCTGTGGTTTACGCACTCCAAGGGCGACGAGCTCGTGTCGCCGCAACAGACCGCGCTGCCGCTCACAGCACGCCTGCGTGACGCCGGAGCCAACGTGCACCTCACCTACTTTAGCCATGTCGAGGACCTAACCGGGCGCTATCGCGAGGCCGACGGCTCGCCTAAGAAGACGTTCAACCACGGCGTGTGGATCCACCAATTCAACGACCTGTGTTATCAAGACTTCGACGGGGGCAACGTACTCATCGACGGCGAGCCGGTGGGCTGCTGGGAGTGGTCGGCCAGAGTTTCGAGGTAACCATCCCATCGGGGTCCCTGACCTTTAGTTCTGTAAACGTCCTCGCGCATGAGCCCCGCTTTTCCTGCTCCTTCGGAGCATCGGATAAGCGGGGCCCGCGCTGCGGAATGTTTACAGAACTAAAGGTCAGGGACCCCTAAGTTATCGTTGTTCGAAACGCTGGCTGGGCGCTTCCGGCGGCGCGCCGGG
>URMR01000033.1 GCA_900548935.1 uncultured Collinsella sp. | reverse complement strand
GCAAAGCGTTGGTGGCGACGCGCTGGCGCCGGCAGCCGCAACAGGCGACACCGATACCGCAGGCGGCGACCGTAACTTCGCCGAATTCACCATCTAACCTGCCAAAAAGGGACAGGTTTATTTTGGCAGGTTTTATCTGGGCAAACGTTGAAGCAGTCATGCAGCAAACCACTGCCCACCGCGTTGAGAGATTAGCTGTTGAAAGGAGGCCCCGTGAACGCCTTTGACCGCTACGCCCCGTTTATCCAAGACTTCATCTACTCCCACGATTGGGAGAGCCTGCGCTCCATTCAGGTTGCGGCGGCAGATGCAATCTTTAACACACAAGACAATGTGCTCCTGACGGCATCCACAGCTTCCGGCAAAACAGAAGCGGCCTTCTTTCCCATCCTGACTGAGTTTTGGGAGAACCCGCCCGCGAGCGTGGGCGCCCTCTACATCGGCCCCCTCAAAGCGCTCATCAATGATCAGTTCGTCCGCCTCAACGACCTGTGCGAAGAAGCCGACATCCCCGTCTGGCACTGGCATGGCGATGTCTCGCAATCACACAAGGCCAAACTCATCAAAAAGCCAAGTGGCATCCTACAAATTACGCCCGAGTCACTCGAGGCGCTCCTGATCCATAAGCACATGGCGATCCCTCGTATATTCTGCGACCTGCGCTATGTGGTTATCGACGAAGTCCATTCGCTCATGCGCGGCGACCGCGGCGGGCAGACGCTCTGCCTTATCGAGCGCCTCTCGCGCATGGCAGGCGTGCAGCCCCGCCGCATTGGCCTTTCGGCCACCATCGGGGACCCGGAACGCACGGGTGCTTTTCTCTCACAGGGAACGGGGCGCGACTGCGTTATCCCCCGCTTTGAAGAACCGCGTCGCGTGTGGCGTATCTCCATGGAGCACTTCTACAACTCGGGTCCCCAGGCACAGCAGCGGGGATTCGAGAGCATGGGTCCTCAAGAGGCCGAAGTGCTTGCGTGCGAGCGCATTGAGGCAGCGGCACCCGCGGCACTGCCCGCATCCGGACAAGACATGCGCCACAGCGGACAGCTTACACAAGAGGAACGCCGTCAACGTCGCGAGCAGGCGCGGGGCAAGGCCGCTCCCAAAGACCGTCACACTTCCTCGGCCCCCGAGGGCGAAGTCGACATCCCACGAGCGACCGAGCAGGCGCTTCTCAACCCCACCGACACGGCGCCCGACAACGCCGACCCCGGTATGGGCTATATCTTTGAGCATACGCGCGGCCGCAAGTGCCTGGTCTTTGCCAACTCACGCGAGGAGGCAGAGGCCGTATGCTCCATGCTGCGTAGCTACTGCGAGAACCGGCACGAGCCCGACCGCTTTCTCATTCATCACGGCAATCTTTCGGCATCGTTGCGCGAGACGGCCGAGGAACTCATGCGCGATGAGGAGCAGGCACAGACAACCGTCACCACCTCTACGCTGGAGCTCGGCATCGATATCGGCCGCCTGGAGCGCGCGTTCCAGATCGATGCGCCGTTTACCGTCAGCTCCTTTTTGCAGCGCATGGGGCGCACAGGCCGCCGCGATCTTCCGCCCGAGATGTGGTTTGTCATGCGCGAGGAGGAGCCCGAGCCGCGCACGATGATGCCCGAGACCATTCCATGGAAGCTCCTGCAGGGCATCGCGCTGGTACAACTCTATCGCGAAGAAAAGTGGGTCGAGCCACCCGAGCTCGATCGACTACCCTACAGCTTGCTCTATCACCAGACCATGTCGACCCTCGCCAGCACCGGCGAGCTCACGCCGGCCGAGCTTGCCCAGCGCGTGCTCACACTCAGCTATTTCCATCGCGTCTCGGCCGATGACTATCGCGTACTGCTGCGTCACCTCATCAAGATCGACCACATCCAGGTCACCGAGGGCGGTGGGCTCATCGTAGGTCTCGCGGGCGAGCGCATCATCAACAACTTTAAGTTCTACGCCGTATTCCAGGAAAACGAGGAGTTTACCGTTCGCAGTGAATCGGCCGAGCTGGGCACGATTGTCAACCCGCCACCGCCCGGTGAGCGCATCGCCATCGCCGGACATTGCTGGATTGTCGAAGAAGTGGACTGGAAGCGCCATACCGTCTTTGCCACGCAGGTCAAAGGCCGGGTGCCGGCCTACTTTGGCGACTGCCCCGGCGACATTAACACGCATGTGCTCGAGCGCATGCGCCAAGCGCTCACTGAGCACGCGGCATATCCGTACCTCATGGGTAACGCACGGGCCCGCTTAGTGCAGGCTCGTCATACGGCCAAGCTTTCGGGCGCGGGAACTAAGCCGCTCATCAACCTGGGTGGCGACACCTGGGTGCTCTTCCCCTGGTTGGGCAGCTACGCCTTTTTGGCACTCGAGCGCATGCTCAAGATTAAATGCGCCGCGGAGCTGGGCCTTCGCGGGCTCGATCCGTCACGCCCGTACTTTATGCAGTTTAAAATGAAGGCCGACGAGGAGACGTTCTTTGAAGTGCTCGCCGCCGAAGCCGAGAAAGACTTCGACCCCATCGAGCTCGTCTATCCCGGCGAGGTGCCTTATTTTGATCGCTACGACGAGTACGTTCCCGAGGAGCTTGTGCGCAAAGGCTTCGCCGAAGGCGTGCTCGACATCGAGGGCATGAAGCAGCGCGTTCTCGGCTGGCGCGACCACGCCTAAGACCAGTCTTTTTGGGACGGGGAAACTTATTTGTCGTGAAGGACGGTGCCGAGGAAGTCGGTGTCGAAGGGCACGGCTTCGGCAAAGGCGTAGTTGCCGTCGCTGGCGATGAGCAGGTAGTTTTCCTCGCCGCCGAACTCTGCATCGCCACATGGGACCACCCAGGCGTGGACGAATACCTCGAGTGCCGTGGCAGCGCAGTCGCGCAGGAACGTCACATCGCTCCCCTCGTTTGCGCTCACGATATTGGCCACGTAGATACCCCCGGGGTTCAGGCCGCCCCGCACCAAACGCAATGCCTCAACCGTCGCCAGCTCGCGTACGGGCTCGGCACCGCCAAAGCAATCGCTCACGACCACGTCGTAGCGACGATGGCCCACGCTCGTCACACCCAAATACGAGCGAGCCTCAGCGGTTATCACCCGCAGGCGATCGCCCGCCGCGCGCTCCAGCTCGTCTAGGTAGAACCAGCGGCGCGCCAGGCGCGTAATCTCTCCGTCATACTCGATGACATCCATGCGCAAGCCCTCGTGCGACATCAGGGCGAATTTAGGATAGGCAAACCCGCCGCCGCCCAGCATCAGCATGCGGTCGATACCGTGACCATAAGCGTCGCGCATCGCATCCTCGGCCTCAAACACGTCGTCAAACGCACGATAGTACGCAAAGACGGGCTCTGCCCAGCGCTCGCCAACGTAACTCGCGCTTTGGTAGACGCCGCCTTGCACCAACACGCGAATCTCATCGCCGCCCTCATCGTGCACGCGTTTCACACGCGCCAACCCATTGCGGGTCCTCGCAACCTGCAGACAGGCAGCGCGAACAGCGACGGCAGCCGCACCAAGCGCCGCAGCTCCCAGGGCAACGCCGGCAACGACGCCAGCAGAAACACTTGGCTTGTTCATCTAGAGCTCCTTTTGCAGATAGAGTCCGTGGTCGTAAAAACCCAAATGGCGATAGTACTCGCGCGTACCGATCGCGCTGATCACGTTGATGCGCGCATAACCCGCATCCCGGGCAATCTCGCACGCACGCTCTACGAGCAAACGCCCCAACCCGTGATGCTGCGCCGCCTGGCCCTGGTCGCCCACGCGTGCCGCCATGCCATACACGTGCACCTCGCGAATCATCGCCTCGTCCGGCGTCGTCGGTAACTCGTCCGCATGCGCGGCAACAAACGAATGGTCGGGCAGCGACAACCGCAAAAAGCCCGCGATCTTGCCCTGCGGTGTCACCCACTGTAAAAAGCGCTCGTGCGTCACCGGCGTCTCGTACGCCACCTCCTCGTCAAGGGTCAGCTCATCCAAGTCGGCACCCGCTGTGCTGATCTCGCGATAGCGAATCTCACGCACCGTCGCGCCTTCCCCACGGGCCGCCAAGCGGTTTTCGACGAGCTGGCGCAGGTTGGGTTTCTTGTTGCCCACCATAATGTCGTCGGAACTAAAGTCGCGAATCATGCGACTAATGCGACAGAACGCCGGCGTCACCACGATGTCGTCGGCCAACACATCGAGCAGTTCTTCCTCGGTATAGGGGCGCCACTCGCCGCGCTCGTAGCAGCCCACCAGACGCGAGCCCTCGATGAGCGCGCACGGGTAGACCTTGACCTCGTCGGGCATGAAGGCCCCTTCGGTCATAAAGCGCTCGTAGTCGCGCTTGTCCCCCTCGGGTATGGCGCCCAGCAAGTTGAGCATAAAATGCGCATGGATCTTAAAGCCAAACAGGCGCGCAAGCGAAAACGCCCGCTCGACCTGCGCCACCGAAATGCGACGCTCGTTGATATCGAGCAGGTGCTGGTCGAGGCTCTGGATACCCATCTGAATCTTGGTGCAGCCCAGGCGGCGGATGAGCGTGAGAGCCTGCGGCGTTACGGCATCGGGACGCGTCTCGATAACGAGTCCCACCACGCGATGCTTCGCCGTCTCATTGATGCGCTGCTGACGCTCGAGTTCCTCCATCGTTGCCGTCTGCCACTCGGCGACTTCGCCCCACGGCGTACCGGGGCCGTACAGACGACGCACCGCACGGTTGTAGCCGCCCACGGCAGCATCCACACGCCACTGGTCGTCGGCAACGCCGGCAGCAAGCTCGACCTCGTCTGTCGCAATGCCGGCTGCCCGATAGCGCTCGCGACGCTCCGCTACCACCGGCGGCAGGGCATCGGCGGGAGCGTCATCGAGCAGGCGCCCCGCCTCGGCACGACTGATGCCCGGACGCGCCAACATGGGGTTTGCCGCCACGCCGGCGACGGCATCGTCATTGAGCGCACGGAAAAGCTCCGACATAAACCACGTCTGATACCCTTCCGGATAGTCGCTCCAGGTGCCACCGAGCACGATGAGCTCTATCTTATCGGTCGCATGCCCCATCTGCGAAAGCGCCGTCAAACGGGCGCTCACCTGCAGATATGGATCGAAGCAGTTTTGCTCCGCACGGGCGCACGCCGGCTCGGCGTGCAGATAGCTTTTGGGCATGCGCAGATCGTTGGGGCAAAACAGGCAATCGCCCGAGCACGGCCACGGCTTGGTGATGACGGTAATGGTCGCTACGCCCGAAGCCGTGCGACGAGGCTTCATGCGTAGCACCTGCAGCAGTTGACGCTCTAGCTCGGCGTCGACATTCCATACCGTCCAACGAGCCGGCTCCTCGCGCTTCACCCGCTGGTAAAACGGCAGCAGGCGACGCTTGGCCAGATCGCGCTTGTCGGCACCCTCACGGCGTGCCTCGGCATGTATCAGTTTGACGAGCGCTTTGTCGTCCACGGTCTCGCCGCGACGCAGAGCCTCGAGTATGTTCAAGATAATCTGTTCCATGCCCCCATTGTAAAGGCAAAGGCGCCGGAGCCCGTCACGGCTCCGGCGCCTCCATCAAACAGCGCAGCTATGGTTTATAAGTCTTCGATAACCGCCCGTCACTCCGAATCAAACGACATGTCGCCCGAACCGACCTCAAAACGATACGTGGCAGACTTATCGCCGTTATCGAATTCAAGATTCAAAACGGTCTCGCCGTCGTAGCCAAGCGGAAGGAAATCGCTCTCGAAGTCGCCGCTGCCCAAGGCGAGGCTCGCCTTAAAGCCCGTCGAGTTCGGAACCGTCATCTCCACATCGCCCGAGCCCACACTCACGTCCATCGACTTCGCGGGGGCCTGGTAGAGCTCGAACGTCACATCGCCCGAACCGACCTCGGCATTCAGGGTATCGGTCACGGTGCCCGCGAACTCGATGTCTCCCGAGTCCAACGTCAAATCGAAGTCGTGGCACGCAATGTCCGTAATCGTCAGATCCCCCGACCCCACATTCGCCGAAATGTCCATCATGTTATCGGCAAGCTCGCGCGGCAGCTCGATGGTGACCGTACGGTCAAGCGCACGCTCGTCATCGCAGTCGAACTGGTTAATCTTGAGCGTAGAGCCCCTAATCTCGGCCAGATTTTGCGTGGCAGCATCGTAAGCAGTTACTCCTTTTGCAACGCGACCACTCTCGATGACACGCACCGGTCCATCGGAAACGTACTTAATATCGACCGTACCCGACGTCACATCCAGGTCAAGGGACTGGAATGAGTCGGCATCGAAGGTTTCACTCGAAAGCTTTTGAGACTGAGCGGAGTAAATACCGTCATCAAAAACATCGTCCTCGTCAAACGCATCGTCCATACCAGACAAGCCGGATACAACATCGTTGAGATTCCACGGTCCATCAAAATGAATCAAAGTCCGCGAAGTGCCAACGACAAGCCCGATGATGAGCACAAACGCTCCGATGCCAATGCCCAAGCGCCTCTTAGACTCATGCGAGAGCTTCATCATTCGTCACCCTCTTTGGCACATGGCTCAGCGGTGGTCGTGGTAGCCACGTCAGCATCAGGTTCTGCAGAAGCATCCTTCCCCTGGGCCTTGATTGCCACCGACGCCGGACCAACCTGAATATCCCCGCGCGCCCAATCACCATCGAGCGCACGCGCCACCCAGTGATAGATGGGAATCGTAAAGAAGATCAGCGCGGCAAAGGGGCCGGCACCAAACAGGAACATCAGCAAAAAGAACAGCAGCCAGCACACGGCCCAATACGGGAACGACTGGAACGGGCCCTTCACCGGAGTCGAGCCAACCGCGGTGCCACTCGTCGCCTGCGCCGTAGCGGCATTGGCGGCCTGCGCACTCCAGCTTGCCGCCTGCGCCGCCTTGGCCGCGGCATCACTTGCCTGCGTAGCTGCCTCCGTGGCGCGTGCCGCCGCCTCATGGGTGCGGGCGCGCTCCGCCGCCTCGGCCTCGCGCTGACGGGCGCGGTCCTCGTTCTCAAACTCGATATCGTCCTCGATCTCATCGCTCGGATTGAGCAGCTCGTCCAGGCTCACGCCATAGAGTTTGGCAAGCGAGATCAGATTCTCGGTATCGGGCGAGCTCTCCGCACGCTCCCATTTACTGACCGCCTGGCGCGACAGTCCCAGCTTTCGTGCAAGCCCTTCTTGGCTAAAACCCTTGCTGCGACGAAGGTCGGCGAGCCGCTGCGCAGTTTCTACATTCATGGTTCCTCCTATGTGATGCCAGCCGTGCCGCCGGACCGTTTTTGTTCTTAAGGCGCCTTGCACAGTTAAAAATGTATCCGCCACCGCCAAAAGCATGCCACCTATTCTAGTGAGATTTTTGACAACCGGCGGTTGCGGGTGCATATGAGCTGCGGAAATGTGTCCAAACAAAGCAATGACCCGTAGCTTGGTTGTCCCCGTTGCAGCGTTAACGGTAGTATGGTCGTACTGTTAATTCCGCACCGCCAACGGAGGGAGTTCCGCGCCGTGAACCGCGATTTCGCCTCATCGCTCATCCAGCTCAACAATACGTTCTATCGCGAGCACTCCGCCTCCTTCTCCGATACGCGCCAGGCCCCGTGGCCCGGCTGGGTGCGCACCATGGATATCGCACTCGGGCAGCTCGACGTCGCCACGATCGAGCATCCCGTCCGCGTCTTCGATCTTGCCTGCGGCAATATGCGATTCGAGAACTTTGCCGCCGGCGGCGCACTTGCCGCCAAGGGCGTCGACGGCGCAAACCCCTCGGCGGATGCCAGCTGCCCGTTTGAGTTCTATGGTGTCGACTCGTGTCAGGATTTGGCTATCGATGCACGCGGCCACGCCCTGCGCATTCCCAACCTGCACTTCCAGGAACTCGACGTGCTCGACGCTCTCATGAAGCTCAACCCCGCCGAGACGCCCGACGTGCTTTTCGACGCCCCACTCGCCGACATCTCGGTCTGCTTTGGCTTTATGCACCACGTACCGTCATGCGAGTACCGCGTACGCGTGCTCGACGCCCTGGTGCGGCAGACGCGCCCAGGCGGCATCATCGCCATCAGCTTTTGGGAGTTCATGAACGACGAGCGCATGGCGCGCAAGGCCGTTCGAGCCGAGGCCCGCGCCGAGCTCACCCCGCCGTTTGAGGGTTACGATTCAGCGCAGTTTGAAGCCGGCGACCACCTCATCGGCTGGCAAAACGACCGCCACGCCTACCGCTATTGCCATCACTTTGACGATCAGCAGATCACCGACCTGGTGCGCGGCGTCCGTACGTTCTACAAGAGCGGCGAGGTCCCCGTGCGCGAGCTTGAGCGCTTCCATGCCGACGGTCGCAGCGGCGAGCTCAACCGCTATGTGATTCTCAAGCGTCTGTAGGCACCGACGACTCGCCGTCGAGCCGCATCGCATCTTTCGGGCAAACTATGCCCACCCTTTTTTCAACCCATTGACGGAACGTGCAACCATGCGTTCCGCACTTATGACCAAGGAGCCTCATGGGAGCCGTCCACGTTCGCACGCCTAAGAACTTTGTGCTCGAGGAGCGCCTGGAGCGCTACGCCGATGCGATTGAGACGAACCCCGAGGCTTATGCCGGAGATTGGCGCGAGGCTTGCGCGCCAGCTGGCAGCAAGCCCTTCGAACACCTTCACCTGGATCTTGGCTGTGGCAAGGGAACCTATCTGGTCGAGCGCGCCCACCGCGAGCCCGACACCCTCTTTATCGGTATGGACCAGGAGCCCATCTGCATCGCCTATGCCGCGCAGAAAATCTGCGAACAGGGGCTATCCAACGCACTCGTCCTGCCCCGAGGCGCCGCATCGCTGCCACGGCTGTTTGTCGCAGGTGAGCTCGATGCCATCACCATCAACTTTCCCACGCCGCAGCCCAAGGCCAAGTACGCAAAAAAACGACTCGTCCATGTCGACCATTTGATGCTCTACCGCCCGCTCCTTGCAGCCGGTGCCACCGTCACACTGCGAACCGACAGCAAGCCATTGCGCGACTACGCCCTGGGGCAGTTTGCCGCGGCAGGCTACGACACACTTTGGGTAAGTGACGACGTCCGCCGCGACCATCCCGAGCATCCCGAGACCGAATATGAATGCCGCACGCGCGAGATGGGCGCTGCCGTCTATGGCATTTGTGCCACACCCGGCGCGCAGCCTAGCGATGAACAGCTCGCGGCGGGCCGCGCGCAGGAGCAAAGCCTTGCCCGCTACCTGCCCGATAACCTCGATGAGCTCACCTACGTACCTCTGGGCATGGAAGAAGCCGTCGAGAACTTTAGAAACCGCGCCCGCAAAGGCAAGAAGCGCCTGCCGCAAGAGCACTAACTTCACGCGCCCATTTCCTGCATTTTCTCGCGCGCTGGCGCCCCACGCCGCCGCTACGCCATAATAGTTGGCGGACAATTGCGAGAGAAAGCAAACACATGGCACAGACCACGACAGATACCGCCGCCAGCACCGTCTCCGGCGCCGGCGCCGCCAGCTCATTCTCGGGCGGCACGGGAACCGAAGCCGAGTTTGGCTCGCTCGGCGCGCTCTCCCCCACCTGGTGGGAGCCCGAGGACGGCAGCGAGCCCGAACCGTGGCTCACGCCCGATCAAGCCTTCGAGCGCTTCTTTGAATGGACGAGCGATCGCGGCATTGAGCTGTGGGACCACCAAGAAGAGGCCCTCATGGACCTGGCTGCCGGCGATCACGTCATTTTGGGAACACCGACCGGATCGGGTAAATCGCTCGTCGCGCTGGGCATGCTCTTTATGGGCATGGCACAGGGCAAGCGCTGTTATTACACGGCGCCCATCAAGGCCCTGGTCAGCGAAAAGTTCTTCGATCTGGTACAGGTGCTCGGCCGCGATAACGTCGGCATGATCACCGGCGACACGCATATCAACACCAAGGCGCCCGTCATCTGCTGCACGGCCGAAATCCTTGCCAACGATGCGCTCCGCGAGGGCGAGGACGCCGACGTGGGCTGCGTAGCCATGGACGAGTTCCACTACTTTGCCGACCCCGACCGCGGTTGGGCCTGGCAGGTGCCGTTGCTCACCCTGCCCCACACGCAATTCATGCTCATGAGCGCCACGCTCGGCGATGTCACCGCCATCGCCGCCTCACTCGAGGAGCACACCGGCGCTGCTTGCGACCTGGTTGTCGACGCCCCGCGTCCTGTTCCGCTGAGCTACGACTATGTGACGACCTCCCTCGAGGGCACGGTCGAGCTCGCCATGCGCCGTGGCGAGGCCCCACTCTATATCGTGCACTTTAGCCAGGATGCCGCCCTTGCGACGGCACAGTCGCTCGCCAATTTTGGCATCGCTAGCAAGGAGCAGCGCGAGGCCATTAAGGAAGCGGCAAAGGGCACGAGCTTCTCGACGGCCTTCGGCAAGATCCTCAAGCGCTTGCTCGGCTGCGGCGTCGGCGTGCACCACGCCGGTATGCTGCCGCGCTATCGCCTCCTGGTCGAGCGCCTGGCGCAGCAGGGCCTGCTGCCCGTCATTTGCGGCACCGACACACTCGGCGTCGGCATTAACGTACCCATCCACACTGTGGTGCTCACCGCGCTCACCAAGTTCGATGGCTACAAGATGCGTCGTCTGCGCGCCCGCGAGTTCCATCAGATTGCCGGTCGCGCCGGCCGCTCGGGCTTCGATACCGAGGGTATGGTGATTGCCGAGGCGCCCGAGCACGAGATCGAGAATGCCAAGCTTATGGCCAAAGCGGGCGACGACCCCAAAAAACTCCGTAAGATTAAAAAGAAAAAGGCCCCCGAGGGCTTTGTCACCTGGAACAAGCAGACCTTTGAGCGCCTGATCGAGACGCAGCCCGAGACACTCAAGCCGCGCCTGCGCATCACGCACTCCATGGTGATTAGCGTGGTCGAGCAGGGCGGCGATGCCCGAGCCCGCGTACACAACCTCATCGAGACGAGCCTACAGACTCCCGAGGAAAAGGCTAAGCTCGAGGTTCGCGCCGACGAAATCTTCGCCACACTCATCGATTCCGGCGTCGTCGTCCGCACCGAGGTGCCACCCGCGCCTGACGCCCCAGCTGACGCTGCACCAGACATCGACTATGCGCTGACGGTCGATCTGCCCGAGGACTTCGCGCTCGATCAGCCGCTCTCGCCGTTCCTGCTTGCCGCGCTGGAGCTGCTCGATCCCGAGAGCGAGACCTATACCATGGATCTAATCTCAATGGTCGAGGCAACGCTCGAGGATCCCAAACAGGTGCTGCGCGCACAGGAGCGTGCCGCACGCGATCGCGCCATGGCTGAAATGAAGGCCGACGGCATCGAATATGAGGAGCGCTTGGAGCGCATTCAGGACGTCACGTACGAAAAGCCGCTCGAGGATTTGCTCGACGCCGCTTTTGACAAGTACTGTCAGGAAGTACCCTGGGCAAACGACTACCAGCTCTCTCCCAAGAGCGTTCTGCGCGATATGTTAGAAAGCGCGAGCGATTTTAAGGGCTACATTCAAAAGCTCGGCATCGCTCGCTCCGAGGGTATTTTGCTGCGCTACCTGGCAGAGGCCTACCGTTCTCTCGACCGCACCGTACCCATCGAGAAGCGCGACGAGCGCCTGCGCGACATTATCTCGTGGCTGGGCTTTGTGGTGCGCTCGGTGGACTCGAGCCTGGTGGACGAGTGGGAGAACGCCGGCAACCCGGCAGCCCTCGATGCCGCGCCGCCACAAGGCATCAACGAGGTCGTGGCGGACCGCCGAGGCTGCACGCTGTTGGTTCGCAACGCACTCTTCCGCCGCGTGACCCTTGCCGCCCGCGAGCACGTTCGCGACCTGGGCGAGCTCGACGACGACTGGGGCATGAGCGAGATCCGCTGGCAAAAGGCGCTCGACGCCTACCATGAGCAGCACGAGGAGATCCTCACCGACGGAGATGCCCGCAGCGCCGCGATGTTTTCCATCGACGAATCTGATGAGAAGACCGCACACGTGTGGCACGTGCACCAGATCTTTGCCGACGAGGATGGCGACCACGACTTTGGCATCATGGGCGATGTCGATCTGGACGCCACGCAAGACGGCGGCGAGGTCATCTTCAAAAACTACCGCGTCGGCTTTATCGAGGACCTGCTCGAGGGCTAGCCGAACATACTGGAACAAAACGAAGCGGGGCCATTCGCAATATTGCCAACGGCCCCGCTTTTACACTATACGCTATGCCTTACTCGGCATCCTCGACCTCATACGAATCCGCCTCGGCGGGCTCATCGTTTGTCTCTGGCGCAGCCCCGCGCGCCTCGTCAAACGCCGCCTTCATGGTCTTGTTGCCCCACGTGAGCTTGCGAATGGTAAGATCGTCGGCCTTCTTGTTGGCTAGGCGCAGGTTGTTCTCGGAGGACAGCAATGCCTCCTTGGTTTTCTGCAGATGGCTAATCGTCTTGTCGATCTCATCGATTGCCGTTTGGAACTTGCGACTCGCAATCTCGTAGTTGCGGCCGAAATCATTCTTGAACTTTTCCATCTTGGCTTCGAAGTTCGTAACGTCGATGTTCTGCTGCTTGTATTCCGCCAGCTCCTGCTTATAGCGCAGCGAACCCATGGCGGCGTTGCGAAGAAGCGTAATCATGGGAATGAAGAACTGCGGACGGATCACGTACATCTTCTCGTAGCGATAGCTCACGTCGACTATCCCTGCATTATAGAGCTCGCTCTCGGGCTCGAGCAGCGTGCAGAGCACCGCGTACTCACAGCCCTTTTGGCGACGATCGTGATCGAGTTTCTTAAAGAAGTCCTCGTTTTTATGTTTGGTCGCGGTCTCATCGTTCTCGTTTTTCATCTCGAACATAATCGAAATGACCTCGTTGCCGCTCGCGTCGCACTCGCGGAAGATAAAGTCGCCCTTGGTGCCCTCGGACGCATCGTTATCCTTCTCGAAGTACGCGTTAGGAAATGCCGTCATGCGCAGACGGTTAAACTCGGTCTCGCAGTGCTGCTCGAGCGACTCGCCCACCATCTTGGTGGACAGGCGGACCTTCATGTCCTTAAGGCGCTCAATCTCTTCATCCTTGTAGCGAATCAGGTCATCGCTCGCGCGCTTGGCCTGCGCAAGTTCGAGCTCGTGTGCCGCCTTGGCTTGCTCCTCGCGAGAATCGCGCACCGCTAGCTCGCTCGTCAGTTTGGCACGCGCCTCATCGCGCTCTCGCTCTGCCGCGGCGACCGCCTCTGACAGGTTCATTTTTGCCATCAGCTCCTGCTCGCGCAGCTGGGCGCGCAGGCCCTCGGCCTCTTGCTCAGACTGTGCCTTTGCGGCGGAAAGCTTCTCCTGTACCGTCGCGCGGTAGTCAGCAAGCACGCGCTCGGCCTCGCTGCGAGCGGCATCGAGCTCACGCTGCGACTCGGCCGCGGCGGCGGCAAGCGCCATCTCCTGGGCCTTGTCCGCCGCGGAGAGCTTTGCCTGCAATTCGGCAATCTGCGCATCGCGTGTGGCTAAATCATTTTGAACAGCATTGCGCGCCGAAGCCTCGGCAAGCTTGGCTTCGTCATCCTTGCGTCCCAGCTGCGCGCGCAGGTTGTCAATCTCACGCTGGAGCTCTGCGTTTTCCTTCTGCGCATCCGCACGGGCCTCAACCGCCGCGCGCTGACTTGCGCTCTCGCGCTCTGCGGCAGCGCCCTCGAGCTTGGCTCGCAACTCGGCAAGCTCGGCATCGCGCTTGGCGACCTCTTGTGCCAGCTGCTGAGCCGCAGCGTTCTTCTGCTCAACGAGCTGAGCGTTGCGCTGAGACTCTGCCTTTTGCAAGGCAGCCGTCGAACGCGAGCGCTCAAGCTCCAGAGCCTGCTCGCCCTCGCGCTGGACTGCCTTCACACGCTCATCCAGGTCGCGCGAAAACTCGGCATCGCGCACTTGCTTGACAATATCCGCATAGCCAGACGCATCGACCTTAAAGACTTCGCCACAATGCGGGCACTTGATCTCATTCATAGCAGCTCCTCGACGGACGCAAATTTCAACCGCCTACACTCTACCGCGCCGCACGGACAAAAAAGGCGCCGCCGCCATAATGGCAACGGCGCCAGAACCACCACAAAGGCGCACTGTGTCCCCTTTGTGGTGGTTCTGGCGCCCTATAGCCCAAAGAAGCTAAGAATCTGGTCGCGGCTTACGGGCTTGTACTCGTTGGCGTCGAGGCCGACATCGTAGCGAAAGATAGGACGTTCGCGGTCGCGGTTGCGCACGTTGGTGCGGTCTCCTCTGCTGTGGATATGCCCGTGTAGCATGATGGCGCCACGCGCCTTACCATTCCAGCTGAGCATGGGGTAGTGGCTCATAACCAGACGATGGCCCTTGGCATAGCCGGGAGCAATCTCCAGGTAATCGCGCACGTCTTCCCAAATCTGCGGGGTGTCGGGATCTTC
>URMR01000032.1 GCA_900548935.1 uncultured Collinsella sp. | reverse complement strand
GAGCACTTAATGTGCTCTCCGTGCGAGCAGGACTGTCCGAGCAGGCAACCTTATGCCGCGCGGGCGGCCCGGGACCAACCAGCTTCAAACCGCAGCTACGACAGCACGACGCCGCCGAGCCAGCCCCAACGCACACCCGAACCGCCGCCAAAGAAGCTGATAAACGAGTCGAGCGATTTAGACGTGATAGCGCCCTGGTTGCTCATGACGATACCGCCGCCAACATAGATGCCGACATGACCATATAGTCGGCCCGCGATACCCGTCGTGGGATGCGAGGAATCGGCAACGATCATGCCAACCTTTAGCGCCGAACGGTCGGCGCTATAGCACCACGCGTTAAACATGTCGCACGCGTTACCACCAAAGTAGCCCACTCCTGCGTTGCGGAAGACGTTGGTAACCCAAGCGGCGCACCAGCCCAAACCGGGCGAGGGGGTGGAGTAGCACGCATTAACCACGGCCTGCTGCTTGCCCGTACCCACATTTTGCTGCGGCGCACCAGAGGCATAGGAACCGCCGCTCGAGGTCGAGTTGTTCTTGTTCGAAGCGGCTGCGACAGCGGCGGCCTCCTGAGCCTTCCTCGCCGCCTCCTCGGCCTGCGTGGCCGCGAGGACCTCGGCATCACGCTGAGCCATGAGCTCCTTGACGTCGTCGGAAAGACCGCTCAGCACGGCCTGGACTTCTTGCTGTTTGGCCTGCATGTCCTGCATCTGAGCAGTCTGCTGGTCCTTGAGCTTCTCCAAGTCGGCCTTCTGTGACTCGAGCTCGGTCTTTTGCGCATCGAGCTCTTCCTGGATGGTCTGGATATCCTCGATGGCGTCACGGTCGCTCTTGTTGATCTTCTCAACATAGTGCGCATTGGCGACGAGTTCCTCAAACGAACCCGAGGCGAGCAGCAGCGACAGGACGTTGGTGCCGCCCGACTTATAGCTGGCGGAAACGCGATCGGAAAGATCGTCGCGCTTCTTTTTGAGCTCGGCCTTCTTTTCTTCAATCTGCGCCTGCGTGTCATCGATCTGGCCCTGTACGCCCTCGATATCGCTGAGAGTCTGGGCGTTCTTGTTGGCCAGTGCCGCGTATTCGCCCGCAATGCTATCGAGCTGGGCCTGGACCTCGTCGAGCTGAGCCTGGGCGGCATTCAGTTTATCGGTGGTTTCTTTGGAAGCCTCCGCCGCATGGGCGCGAGCGGGCAGGCCAAAAAGAACTGCCGCAGAAGCGGCGCCAAACAGGGCCTTGAGGGCAGTGCGGCGCGAGAGCTCCTGGGAAAGGATGGAATCGCTGTTTGGTGACATATGTACTCCGTTACATGTTTATTTATATGTCGCTCAACTCATACATATTAGCGTACATATGGCGCGTCCCAACGATTTCCACGAACGGCAGGAAACTGCAAGGTCAGCGGCTCGTAAGCAAATGCCAAAGATCAGGTTATGCGTACGCAAGCTCTTCTATGAGTACGTTAGCACGATCCTTTGCTTTTCCTACAGCGCACGATTTGGGCGTCCCTGCCTGCGCTATACTCCCCTGAAGAAGTGTTCCTGATTCGATAGGAGACTACATGTCCAAAGCACTCGACCCCAAAGACACCTGCGTCCTCGTAACCGGTGGCGCCGGCTTTATCGGCTCGCACACCGTCGTTCAGCTGCTCGAGGGCGGCTACCAGGTCGTCATCGTCGACGATCTCTCCAATTCCAGCGCTGTCGCCGTTGACCGCGTCAAGACCATCGTGGGCGAAGAGGCTGCCAAAAACCTCACCTTCTACGAGGCTAATGTGCTCGACCGTGAGGCCATGAACAAGATCTTCGACACTCACCAGATCGACCGCGTCATCCACTTCGCCGGCTTTAAGGCCGTCGGCGAGTCGGTGAGCAAGCCCGTCGAGTACTATCACAACAACATCGAGAACACCCTGGTGCTCATCGACGTCATGCGCAACCATGGCTGCAAGTCCATCATCTTCTCGAGCTCCTCGACCGTCTACGGCGACCCGGACAACCCGCCCGTCACCGAGGAAGACCCCAAGAAGCCCGCGACCAACCCCTATGGCTGGACCAAGTGGATGATTGAGCAGATCCTTATGGACGTACACACCGCCGACCCCGAGTGGGACGTCGTGCTGCTCCGTTACTTCAACCCCATTGGCGCCCATCCGTCGGGCCTGATCGGCGAGGACCCCAAGGGCATCCCCAACAACCTGGTGCCCTATGTCGCCCAGGTTGCCGTGGGCAAGCTCGAGGCCGTTCAGGTCTTTGGCAACGACTACCCCACCCCCGACGGCACCGGCGTGCGCGACTACATCCACGTGTGCGATCTGGCCTCTGGTCACGTTGCCGCCCTTAACTGGATGAACGGCAAGACCGGCGTCGAGATCTTTAACCTGGGCACTGGCACCGGCACCTCGGTGCTCGAGGTCGTCGCCGCCTTCTCCAAGGCCTGCGGCAAGGAGCTGCCCTACGTGATCCGCGAGCGCCGCGCCGGCGACATCGCTGCCAACTGGTGCGATGCCTCCAAGGCCGAGCGCATGATGGGCTGGAAGGCCCAGTACGACATCGCGGACATGTGCCGCGATAGCTGGAACTGGCAGAGCCACAACCCCAACGGCTTCGCCGACGCCGAGTAGCAAAAAACTACATACCGCTCTTGCCCCGATCTCACATTGTGAGGTCGGGGCTTTTTCATGGCATGTAACCATTCGCCGAAAATCGACCAACTTTTTTATCTTGCCTGTACATGTTTAAACAACATGTTTTACAATAAGCGTATCGAATCAGAACATCGGAGGCGGACTGCACACCCATCGGCAGGCCGACCCCACAACAAGAAGGTTGGTGAGCGCATTCATGGAGCGTGCAAGCGGCGTCCTCATGCCCGTCTCATCTCTGCCCGGACCATACGGAATCGGCGGCTTTGGCTGGAATGCCTACGACTTCGTCGATTTTCTCGCCTCGTGCAAACAACATTACTGGCAGATTCTGCCCCTTACGACGACCAGCTATGGCGATTCGCCCTATCAGTCGTTCTCGGCCCGCGCAGGCAACCCCAACTTTATCGACTTTGCCGAGCTTATCGAGGCCGGCTATCTGGAGCAGCACGATATCGACGGCGTGTACCTGGGCTCCGATCCCAGCAATGTCGACTACGGTGCTATCTTTGGCGGCCGCCGTCAGATTCTCGACCGAGCCGCTGAGCGCTTTGCTGCCGACAAGCCGGCCGATTTTGATGACTTTATCCAAGCCAACGAGGACTGGCTCATCCCCTACTGCGAGTTCATGACCGTCAAAGAGGAGTGCGGGCTCAAGGCCTTCTGGGAGTGGCCCGAGGAGCTCCGCCGCCGCGGCGAGGCATCCAGCAAGATCTGCGCCGCCCATCCCGAGCGTATGCTCTACCACCAGATGACGCAGTACTTCTTCGATCGCCAGTGGAGCCGCCTCAAGGCCTATGCCAACGAGCGCGACATTCTCATCATCGGAGATTTGCCCATCTATGTCTCGCGTGACTCCGTCGAGATGTGGGCGACACCTGAGCTCTTTAAGATCGACGCCGCCGGCAATCCCGTGAGCGTCGCCGGCACGCCGCCCGACCAGTTCTCGGCCACCGGCCAGTACTGGGGCAACCCCATCTACGACTGGGACGCCATGGAGTCCGACGGTTTCTCCTGGTGGGAGGGCCGCATTCGCGCCGCACTCGACATGTACGACGTCATCCGTCTGGATCACTTCCGCGGCTTCGAAGCCTATTGGGAGGTGCCGTTCTCCTCGCCCGATTCGTCCTACGGTTCGTGGACGCAGGGTCCCGGCCTCAAGTTCTTCAAGACGCTCGAGGAAAAGCTCGGCACGCTGCCCATCATCGCCGAGGACCTGGGCTTCCTCACCCCCGGCGTCATCGACATGCGCGACAACTCGGGCTTCCCCGGCATGAAGATCCTGCAGTTTGCCTTTGAGGGCACCAACTCGTACTACCTGCCGCATAACTACATCGCCAACACCGTCGCCTATGTGGGCACCCACGACAACGAAACGGCGCGCGGTTGGTTTGAGGGAACGGCCACCCCGCGTCAGCGCGAGCAGGCAGCCCTGTACACCCATCAGCAGGCCGGCGAACCCATGGCAGATGCACTCAATCGCACCATCGCCGCCAGCGTGAGCGACACGTGCATCTACACCATGCAGGACCTGCTCAACTTGGGCAACGAGGCGCGCATCAACACCCCTGCCACGCTGGGCGGCAACTGGACCTGGCGCATGCTCGACGGCGCCATCACCCGCGAGCTCGAGCACAAACTCACCGACTGGACCGAGACCTACTTCCGCATCCCGTCGGAAGCCGAAATCGAGCTTCCTCAATAGGAGCTACCGCGCCCGACCCCACCCCACCGTGCGGACGCGACCGCTTTTCCCGCGCGAGGCCACCCCAATCCCCTCGCGCGGGCTTCTTTTGAATTTCTGACATGTCGTCAACTCACCACAGGAGGAAACATGCCCCGTATCGATCTTGCGGATCTTGCCGAGCAGTCCTTTGGAACTTCGCTCGAGCAACTCGATGACCGCCGCATTTACAAACTGCTGGTCAAGCTCGTACAGGAGCGCTCCGCCGCCTGCCCGCTCAACAATGGCAAGAAAAAGCTCTATTACATCTCTGCTGAGTTTTTGATTGGCAAACTGCTGATCAACAACATAATCGACCTTGGCATCTATGCCGAGGTCAAAGACCAGCTCACCGCTGCCGGCCACGACCTCAACAAGATTGAGGAATTTGAGGTCGAACCGTCGCTGGGCAACGGCGGCCTGGGTCGCCTGGCCGCGTGCTTCCTGGATTCCATTGCCACGCTGAGCCTTACCGGTGACGGTGTGGGCCTCAATTACCATTACGGCCTGTTCCGTCAGCGCTTTTCCGACAACCAGCAAAAGGCCGTCCCCGACGAGTGGCTTGGCGAGCAGGACATCCTGATCGATGACGACCACTCCTACACCGTCGAGTTTGGCGATTTTGCCGTCACATCCAAGCTCGTCAACATCGATGTGCCCGGTTACGGCCAGCCCACCAAGAACCGCCTGCGCCTGTTCGACCTGGCGAGCGTCGACGACGGCCTGGTCCCCGGCAGCTCCATCGACTTCGACAAGACCGAGATCGCCAAGAACCTCACCTTGTTTCTCTATCCGGATGATTCCGATGAGCAGGGCCGCCTGCTTCGCATCTATCAGGAGTACTTCATGGTGAGCAACGCCGCCCAGCTCCTGATCGACGAGGCCGTCGAGCGCGGCAGCAACCTGCACGATCTGGCCGACTACGCCGTTGTCCAGATCAACGACACGCACCCCACTATGGTCATTCCCGAGCTCATCCGCCTGCTCACCGCCGAGCACGACATCGAGTTTGACGAGGCCGTGACCATCGTACGCTCCATGGTCGCCTACACTAACCACACGATTCTTGCCGAGGCGCTCGAGAAGTGGCCGCTCACCAGCCTGCAGAAAGTCTCCCCTGCCATCGCCGACATTATCGTCAAGCTCGACGAGGTTGCCAAGGCCGAGCACGACGACCCGCGCGTCGCCATCATCGACGAGCACGACACCGTCCACATGGCCCACATGGACATTCACTTTGGCTTCTCCATCAATGGCGTCGCCGCACTCCACACTAAGATCCTGGAGGACACCGAGCTTCACCCGTTCTACGAGATCTATCCCGAGAAGTTCTCCAACAAGACGAACGGCATCACCTTCCGCCGCTGGATCCAGGGTGCCAACCCTGCGCTCGCCAGCCTACTCGACGATGTGATCGGCACCGATTGGCGCAGCACCGGCGACCTGAGCAAGCTCGCCGAATTCGCTAACGACAAGGATGTTCTTGAGCGCCTGGCCGCCACCAAAGCCGTGGCCAAGACCATCATGCGCCAGTTCATGGCGCTCGAGCAGGGTGTGACCATTCCCTCCAACGCCATCATCGATGTTCAGGTCAAGCGTATCCACGAGTACAAGCGCCAGCAGATGCTCGCGCTCTACATCATCTGGAAGTATCTCGACATCAAGAACGGCAACAGACCTAAGCACCCCGTCACCATCATCTTTGGCGGCAAGGCGGCACCTGCCTACACCATCGCACAGGACATCATCCATTTGATCCTGACGCTTTCCCAGTGGATCGCAAACGATCCCGATGTGGCCCCCCACCTGCAGGTTGTCATGATCGAGAACTACAACGTCACTGCTGCCGAGCGCGTGATTCCCGCCGCCGACATCTCCGAGCAGATCAGCCTGGCCTCCAAGGAGGCGAGCGGAACCTCCAACATGAAGTTCATGCTCAACGGCGCTTTGACCCTGTGCACGCTTGACGGTGCCAATGTCGAGATCGCCGAGCTCGTGGGTGACGAGAACATCTACACCTTTGGCGCTTCCTCCAAGCAGGTCGAACAGCTCTACGCCGACGGCAGCTATGACGCCGGCGCGCTCTATCGCAAGCCCGGCATCAAGCTGCTGGTGGACTTCATCACCAACCCCGCCTTTATGGCGACCGGCAACGCCGAGCGCCTGCAGCGTCTGCACGACGACATCAAGGGCAAGGACTGGTTTATGGCCCTGCTCGACATTGAGGAGTACATCCAGACCAAGGAGCGCGTGCTGGCCGACTACGAGGACCAGGACGCCTGGATGCGCAAGGCGCTCATCAACATCGCCAACGCCGGCACCTTCTCGTCCGACCGCACGATCTCCCAGTACAACGACGAGATTTGGCACCTGAGCTAATTTCGTTTCCTTTACCCATCCTCTTGATAGCGGAGTCGTGGCAACGCGGCTCCGCTTTTTGTGCCCATACGCCGGTCTATGGTTTGTCTCGACCAAACAATCTAGATCTGTAACAGGTAACTGCCGAAAACAGTTCTTCGTGTTACAGATCGAGATGAAAGGACAGGCGGCTCGACGCTGTCTCAATCTGTAACACCTAGACCCAATTTGGCCCTCCTCCTGTTACAGATCAAGACAAACTGACAGATGAACGGTCCCAACACAAAGAAAGGCTCCCCTCTCGCCCAGTGGACGGGAGGGGAGCCTTATATGTGACCGCGGCAAAAGGATGGCAATACCGCAGTCGCCCAAAGGGAGGGCCTGGATGCACCGGGCCTAGATAAGGTTCTTGCCAGAGACCTTATCGAAGAGGTGGGTCGCGTTCTTCTCGAACTTGAACCAAATGGGGTCGCCAGCCTTGAGCGCACCCTTGGCCTCAAGGTCGACAACGGGAATGATCAGGACGAACTGGCCATCGGGAGCAGTCACGTGGACATGCTCGGTCGAACCCATGAGTTCGGTCACCTCGACGGTACCCTGGAGCGCACCCTCCTCGCCCTTGTCGGCAAGCAGGATCTGCTCGGGGCGCACGCCGGCCGTGATCTCCTTCACGTCGCCGCCGTCCCAGTTGAGGGCAAGCTGAGCGCAAGTCTCGGGGGCAAGAACAACGTTCATATCCTCGGTCTTGACGGTAAAGCCTTCGCCCGAACGCACCAGCTGGGCATCGAAGAAGTTCATCTGCGGCACGCCGATGAAGCCGGCGACGAAGATGTTCGCGGGATGGTTGAAGACCTCCTGCGGCGTGGCGATCTGCTGGACAACGCCGTCCTTCATGACCACGATGCGGTCACCGAGGGTCATGGCCTCGGTCTGGTCGTGGGTAACATAGATGAACGTACCCTTGATCTCGTGGCGCAGCTTGATGAGCTCGGCACGCATCTGGTTACGCAGCTTGGCGTCCAGGTTGGACAGCGGCTCGTCCATCAGGAAGACCTTAGGATCACGCACGATGGCACGGCCGATAGCGACGCGCTGGCGCTGGCCGCCCGAAAGCGCCTTGGGCTTACGGTCGAGGTACTCGGTGATACCCAGGATCTCGGCAGCGGAGCGAACCTTACGGTCGATCTCGTCCTTGGGGACCTTCTTGAGCTCAAGCGTAAACGCCATGTTCTCGTACACCGTCATGTTGGGGTACAGAGCGTAGCTCTGGAACACCATGGCGATGTCGCGGTCCTTGGGAGCGACGTCGTTGACGCGCTTGCCGTCGATGAACACGTCACCCGAGGTGATGTCCTCCAGGCCGGCGACCATGCGCATCGTCGTGGACTTACCGCAGCCAGACGGGCCAACGAGGACGACGAACTCCTGGTCGTGAACGGTGAGGTTAAAGTCCTCAACAGCGAGCACGCCGTCCTCGGTAACCTTGAGGTTGTGCTTCTTCTCCTCGGTCTTCTTCTTTTTGCCAAAGAAGCCCTTCTTTTTTGACTCGTTGTTGGGATACACCTTCTGAACATGTTTGAGAACGATCTCGGCCATGTCTTTACCTTTCGATATGCGGCACCATGTTGAGGGCGCCGCAAAAACTTGCAAAACTGTTACGGCATCAGCCCTTGACGGCACCTGCCACCACGCCGTCGATGATGTACTTCTGACAGAGGATGTACATGATAACGATGGGGATAACGACCATCATGATGCAGGCCATCATGGGGCCGAGCTCGACGTGGCCGTAGCCGCCGCGGAAGTACTGGATCAAGATAGGAATGGTCTTGTACTTGGTGGAGTCGAGCGTAAGGTAGGGCAGCAGGTAGTCGTTCCAGACCCACATGGTCTCGAGAATGCCGACCGAAAGATAGGTGGGCTTCATGATGGGAAGGACGATCTTAAAGAACACCTGGACCGGGTTGCAGCCGTCGATCATGGCCGCCTCCTCGATCTCGAGTGGGATGTTCTTTACAAAGCCGGCGAACATAAAGACCGCCAGGCCCGCGCCAAAGCCCAGATAGATAAAGCAGATGTTGAACGGCGTGTTGAAGCCGATGCGGTCCGCCAAATTGGACAGCGTGAACATAAGCATCTGGAAGGGCACGACCATCGAGAAGACGAACAGGTAATAGAAGAAGTTCGAGATCTTGCTGTTGACGCGCACTACGTACCAAGCACACATGGAGCAGCACACCAGAATCAGCACGACCGACGTGACCGTGATGATGAGCGAGTACATAAATGCCGAGGCAAAGCCCTGCTCGTTAAGGGCATGCATGTAGTTTGCGAGGCCGTTGAACGTCTCGGGCGTGAGCAGATCGAACGCCGTGGTGGTGCTGATTGCGGTCGCTTTCTTAAAGGAATTGAGCGCGATCATAAACACGGGGTAGATCCACGCGAGCGACAGGATCGTAAAGAAAATCGAGAGCGCGCGGTTGATAACCTTATCGCGTTTCATTACTGCTGCACCTCCTTGGACCTCGTGGCCTTAAGCTGGATCATGGAGATGGCCACGACCAGGATGCAGAAGATAACCGCCTTGGCCTGACCAATGCCCTGCCATGCGATACCGGCACGCGAATAGAACGTGTTGTAGATGTTCAGGGCGAGCATCTCGGTGGAGTGCGCGGGGGCGCCGCCGGTAAGGGCGAGGTTCTGGTCGAACAGCTTAAAGCCGTTGGTGATGGACAGGAACAGGCAGATGGTGATGGTCGGCATCAGGTTAGGGATCTTAACCTTCCAAAACGTCTGCCATGCCGTAGCGCCGTCGACCTTGGCGGCCTCGATGTAGTCGGACGGAATGGACTGCAGACCAGCGATGTAGATGATCATCATGTAGCCGACCTGCTGCCACAGGGTCAGGATGATAAGGCCCCAGAAGCCAGCAGCAGAGTTAAGGGCGATGAGCTGGGCGCCCACGTTGGAGAGCAGGCAGTTGATCAGAATCTGCCAAATGTAGCCCAGCACGATGCCGCCGATCAGGTTAGGCATAAAGAAGATCGTACGGAAGATGTTGGTGCCTTTGAGCGCCTTGCGGGTGAGCGCCTGCGCAATGGCCAGGGCGATCACGTTGATGAGCACCGTCGACAGGAAGGCAAACGCCACGGTAAAGAAGAACGACGTGGAGAACTGCGGATCGGACAGCGCGCGCACGTAGTTCTCGATACCGACAAAGTGCGCGTTACTAATGATAATAAACTGGCAGAACGAGAGATAGAAGCCCTGGATAAAAGGGATCACGAACCCGATCATAAACGCCAGGCACGTGGGCAGCATAAAGAGCGGCCACCAGCGCTTGAGTGCTTTGCCCATAAAAGGGTCCTTTCAATATGCAGGGGGCGGGCAAACCAACGTCTGCCCGCCCCCTGTCGCTAATCAGATAGCTTGGGCAGCAACTGCTTACTCGGAAGCGGCCTTCTCGGTCTTCCAGCCATCGACGAAGGCGTTCTTGACGCCGTCCCACTTGGTGTTGTCGGCAGCATAAGCAATGAGAGCCTGCTTGAGGTTCTTCTTCCACTCCTCGGAGGGGATGTAAACGAAGTCCCAAGCGACGGTCTTCTTGCCGTCCTTGGCCATGGCAACGGCCTGCTGCGAGAAGACGTTGGTGGTCTCCTTGGCGCTCTTGAACGGAGCGGTCAGACCCATCTTGTCGGCGATGATGCTGGTCGGGGTGTCAGCGGTGACGCACCAATACATGAAGTCCTCGGTGGCCTTCTGGGCATCCTCGGAAGCCTGGGAACTGACGCACCAGTAGTTCTCACCGCCGGAGCACAGGCCCTGGTTCTCCTCGCCGTCAACACCGATGTAGATGGGCATCATGCCAATCTGATCGTCGGTCATGCCGGCCTTGACGAGGTCAGAGTAGGCCCAAGAGCCGTTCTGGTAGAAGACGGCCTTGCCGGTTGCGAACTCGTTGGTGGCGTCGTCGCCGGTCTTGGAGGCAAGCTGCGAAGGATCGCAGGTGGAGTCGGTGATGTACAGGTCGAAGATCTGCTTGTAGTTGTTGAGGAACTCACCCTTGATCTCGTCGTCCTCCTGGTTGTGCTCCTTCTCAAACTCGTAGTAGAGCGGCATGTTGGCAAGGTGGGTGGTGTAGCGCCAGCTGGAGGAGTCGTCCATGCCGGCGGAAGTGAAGGCACCCTCGACACCAAGCTCGTCCTTGCGGGCCTGGATGTCGTCGGCACAAGCCTTCAGCTTGTCGAAGGAGTTGATGTCCTCGGCCTTGTAGCCAGCCTTCTCGAGCAGCTGCTTGTTGTAAATAATGCCGAAGCTCTCCTGAACCCAGTCGATGCACACATCCTTGCCGTCGGACTGCAGAGCCAGGGAGTCATCAATGAGCTCACCGCGGAGCTTGGTATCGGACAGGTCGGCGCAGTAATCCTTCCAGTTCTTAAGACCGGTGGGGCCGTTGACCTGGAACAGGGTCGGAGCGGAGCTCTTGGACATCTCGGACTTAAGCTTCTCCTCGTAGGTGTTGGAAGCGGCGGTCACGATCTTGACCTCGACGCCCTTCTCCTTCTTATAGGCCTTGGCGATCTCCTTCCACTCCTTGTCGACCTCGGGCTTGAATTGGAGGAAGTAGACCTCGGCAGCGTCACCAGAAGCAGAGGAGCCGGAACCGGCGGAGCCACCGCAGCCCACGAGACCCAGACCAAGAACCGCAGCCGCGGAACCAGCAAAGCCCAGGAACTGCCTTCTGCTCATTTCGTTCTTCATTACAATCCACCCTTTCACACCGTGGCGGCACCCTTTGCCGCCGCCTTCGGAGATTGGCTCGGGGACTTTGCCCCTTTTGCTGATTTGTACAATACGCTATTTGGCTCGTTGTTTGAACAAGTATTACAAGAGCGGTAGAAAAACTTCGGTGAACGGTAGTATTCAACTTGATACTTGACAAGTTTTGTATAAACAATTATTTGTTATCGAATGCAGAGAAAACGCCCGGTCAAGCCGATGTACCGTCGGTTTGACCGGGCGTTTTCTCTTTGAGGCCATGAGTCTCGTCAGGCTGCGAGCTAGCCGGCTATCGCTTGGAGTTGACGCGGTAGTGGAAGATCTCGGGATGCGTGCGGGCATGCGTAACCTCAAACAGGATGCCGTCCGAGGTGTACGACTGGCTCTCCATGACGGCAACGCAGTTGTATTTGCCAAGGTCAAGATAGCTGCAGTCCTCATCGTTGGCGAGTTCGACGCTCACCGTACGACGGCTCGCCATCACCTTGACGCCGCGTTTGTGCTCCAGATAGTCGTAAATTGACTTTGCGGCGATCTCTGGCGTCAGACCCTTGGCGATCGACTCCAAAAAGTAACCATGGTCTACTTGGCGCGCATTGCCGTTAAGGCTTCGGACACGCACCACGCGAATCAACTCCTCGCCCATCTTAAAGCCCAGGCGACGAGAGAGTTGCTCAGTGCAGATCAAATGTTCAAAAGACTTGACCTCGGTCGATGCGACGGCATTGTTGCGTTTTGCGAACTCGCCAAACGACTCAACCTCTTCGAGTGCGCCCAACATGTCGGTTTCGCCCTTAAGCCAAATAACGCGCACGCCCTTGCCGTGTATGGGCTGCACAAACATCCCGTCGGCCAGCATACCCAAGGCGCGACGGACGGTATTGCGCGTGCAGCCAAATTCCGCGGTCAGCTCGGCTTCAGTTGGCAGCATCTCCTGAAACGCATAGGTCCCGTTAATGATGCGCGAACGGATCTCGCGGTAGATTCCTTCGTAAATCGCTTTTGGCATGACTTCACCTCTAATGAATATGTATGGCTAGGCACGATAGCATTTCTTGGAGTTGTTTAAACCGTCTATCGGCAAAGCACGGATTATTTACCGTCGACGGTTCCCCCGACACCCAGATCGGACCAAATCAAAACCGTCAATGCGGCAAGCAGCCAGTCCTCTACAATGAGTTCATTGTTTAAACGTTCTTGCTTGCACAGCATGTTGCATCCGGAAGGCATATTATGCTGCAAAAAATCCAACGCTTTGGCGGGGCAATGTTTGCGCCCGCCATGCTGTTCTCCATATCGGGCCTTATGGTCGGCGTCTCCGCCCTCGCAACGTCTGCGGATATCGTCGGCGATCTCGCCGTATACGGAACCCCTTGGTACGTTTTTTGGACTATCATCCAGCGTGGCTCGTGGACGGTCTTTAAGCGCCTTCCGCTCCTTTTTGCCGTAGCGCTGCCCATCGGTCTTGCCCAAAAGCAACCGGCACGCTGCTGCTTCGAGGCGCTCGTGGCCTATTTTGCCTACTGCTTCTTTTTGAGCGAGATCATTAAGCTGAGCGGAGACAACCTTGGACTTAAGTACCCGTCGTCTTTGACCTCCGCTAGCGGCATCACCATCATCGACGGCATCAAGACGCTCGACACCGGCATTATCGGCCCGCTAGTGGTATCGGCAACCGTCGTCGCCATCCATGACCGCTTCTACGATGCCAAGGTTCCCGATTGGCTCGGCACCTTCTCGGGCTCCTCGCTGGTCTACCTCATCAGCTTTTTTGCCGTGTTTGCCCTTGCCGCTATCTCGGCCGCCATCGTGCCCTCCGTATACGCAATGACCGAAACGCTGCGCCATGCACTTACGAGCGTCGGCCCCTTTGGCGTGGGCATCTTTGTGTTTTTGGAGCGAGCGCTCGAGCCCATGGGGCTGCACCACCTGCTCTACATGCCGATCTACTACGACAACCTGGTCATTAACGACGGCATCTACGCCACGTGGAGCAGCTTGCTCCCCATCCTCTCCCATAGCACGCGCCCCCTTAATGAACTTGCGCCGTGGGCCGGTTTTACCGCCACCGGCTGGGTCAAGCTCTTTGGCCTTCCCGCCATCGCAGCCGCGTTCTACTCCACCGCAAAACCAGAACGCCGCGCCGGCCTCAGGGTCATCCTTGTTCCCGCCATCATCGCCTCGGTGGTTTGCGGCGTTACCGAGCCACTCGAGTTTCTCTTTATGTTCACCCACCCCGGGCTCTTTTTGCTCTACGCCGTCTTATCGTCTTGCCTTGCCACAACCATGAATCTCTTTGGCATCGTCGGCATCTTCTCGGGCGGCCTGATTGAGATGGCAGCCTTCAACTTTATTCCGCTCATGCGCACGCATGCCGGTGCCTATCTTTTGGCGCTCGGTATCGGCCTTGCCTTTAGCCTCATCTTTTTTGTTAGTTTTCGAGCATTCATCTTGGTCTATGACCTTAAGACGCCGGGCCGCGAGGATCATGTCGCCAATCGCGCGGCAATCGATCGTTTAACGGAAAGCGGCTTTGCCAAAGAGCAATCTCCCAATGACGAGGTCAATAGTCGATCCGATCAAGATCACATCCTCGCTGAGCGGGTAATTCAGCTTTTAGGTGGTGTTGGCAATATTGTGGGCGCAACCAACTGCGCCACGCGCCTGCGCGTCGAGGTCGCAGACCCTTCCATCGTTGCAGATAACGCGTCGTTTGTCGCGGTGGGCGCCAAGGGCCTCATCATTACGGGCAAGACCGCCCAGGTGATCATCGGCATCTCCGTTCCCCGCGTTAAAGAGCATTTTGACCAGATCATGGGCCTCGAGCCGGAATTTGTGCCCACCGCCTCGGCCTCCCCCGCCGCCAGCGCAGCCCATAAGCGCGGCGATATTTGCTTCTTCGATATCGACGGAACGCTCGCCTGGCAAGACCCCAGGCTCGCCCAAGACCTTCCCGAAGACGAGCGGGACCTCTCCCCCTACCCCAACGAGGCGGTCTCGCAGGCCATCCGCGAGTTTGTCGCCAACGGCAACATGGCCTTTATCTGCACGGGACGCACCCTGAGCTGCATCCACCCCAAACTTCTTGAGCTGCCCTGGACCGGCATCGTCTGTCTTGCGGGCGGTTACGCCGAGATCAACGGACACGCAATTCGCGATCTGTCGATGACGCCCAGTATGCTGCAGCGTCTTGCCCCCTACCTTGAGC
>URMR01000031.1 GCA_900548935.1 uncultured Collinsella sp. | reverse complement strand
GTGGACGGCTGCGACCTCACGGTGCTCAACGCCGCCGACCTGGGCGAATACCGACGCCGCGAGCTGGGCTTTGTCTTCCAGTTCTACAACCTGGTGCCCGACCTCACCATCAAGGAAAACATCGAGGTCACGGCACACCTGTCCAAAAAGCCGCTCAACATTGATGACCTGCTACGCTCGCTGGGCCTCTACGAGCACCGCAACAAGTTTCCGCGCCAGGTTTCGGGCGGCCAGCAGCAGCGCTGTGCCATCGGCCGCGCACTCGTCAAAAACCCGGGCCTGCTGCTGTGCGACGAGCCCACGGGCGCACTTGACTATAAGACGTCCAAGGAAATCTTGCAGCTCATGGAGGATGTCAACCGCACCTACGGCTGCACCATCATCATTGTCACCCACAATGCCGCCATCGCGCGCATGGCCAATCGCGTGCTGCGCCTGCGCGACGGGCGCATCGTCGAGGACGAGCTCAATGAGTCGCCGGTCGCGGCCGCCGAGCTCGATTGGTAGGCGGCGCCATGGCACCTCTCGCAAAACGACTCCCGCGCGAGCTGCGCCGCAATATCGGCAAGTACCTGGGCATCTTTCTGCTTATGTGCGGAAGCATCGCCCTTACCTCGGGCTTTTTGCTCGCGGCGCATTCCATCGGCTGCCTTATCGACGACATGCGCGATGCGTACACGATTGAGGACGGCCGCGTGACCACCTCCTTCGAGGCCACCAAAGACCAGCTCAAGGCAGCCGGGGACGCGACAGACGACGTCGGCGGCGTCACGCTCTACAAGAACTTTTCCATCGACGCCATCATCAAAAAGGCATCCGGCGACGACGGCACCAAGCGCACGCTGCGCACCTATGCGCACCGCAGCAAGGTCGATATCGCGTCCTACTGTGAGGGCAAGGAACCCAAGGCGGACGACGAGGTGGCCATCGACCGCGTCTTTGCCGCCAACAACGACCTCGCCGTGGGCGACAAGGTTAAGCTCGAGGGCCGCGCCTACACCATCTGCGGCATCGTGACCCAGCCCGACAGCCAGGCGCTGTTCCTCAACAATTCGGACTTTACGGTGAACACCATCACCTATGGCGTGGCCGAGGTCACCGACGCCGGCTTTGCCGCGCTCGAGGACGCCGGCGGTGCGCCCGCCTACACCTACTCCTTTACCTTTAGCGACCGCGATCTCTCCACCGCGGACCGCATCGATGCCGAGCAGGATATGGTCGAGGCGCTGACCGACGCCGACGCGCGCGTGGACGACCTGACCGATGCCGACTCCAACCAGGGCATTGGCTATGCGCGCGACGACGTGGACGGCGACTCCATGATGTGGACGACGCTGCTCGATATCATCATCGTGATCATGGCGTTTGTCTTTGTGGTCCTTACCGACGCCACCATCGAGGAGGAGAGCGCCATTATCGGCACGCTGCTCGCCAGCGGTTATCGCCGTCGCGAGATCGTGCTGCACTACCTCGCGCTTCCCGCCATCGTGGGCGTGCTCGCGGCGCTGTTGGGCACCGCGCTCGGCGTTGCGTTCTTTACCGAGCCCATGCGCAGCCTCTATTACGGTTCGTACAGCCTGCCGCCCTTCCAGGTGTACTGGAGCTGGGATATCTTTGTGAAGTGCGCCGTGGTTCCCGCCGCCGCGCTCATCCTCATCACGCTGGTGGGTCTGCTTCGCAAAATGGGAAAGACGCCGTTGCAGTTCCTCCGTCACGAGGCGGGCGGCAAGTCGGGCACCAAGCGCGGCCTGCAACTGCCGGAGCGCATGGGTTTCGTCTCTCGCTTCCGCTTGCGCATCTTCCTGCGCAACCTGGGCAACTTTGCCACGCTCTTCGTGGGTATCGCGTTTGCGTCGCTGCTGCTGCTCTTTGGCCTGGCGATCCTGCCCACGATGACGCACTACGCGGACAACTTGGAGACAAGCCTTGTCGCCGAGCACCAGTACACGCTCAAGGCTCCGCTGGAGCTCGAGGGCACTGCCGAGGAGCGTGAGCAGTGGTCGGCACTCGAGCGCTTGCAGGCGGTGGACGGTATGCTGCTTTCTGCCGCCCAGGATGCCGATGACGAGCTTGACGACGCGGCCGATGCGGCGCAGACGGCAGCCGATGCCGCGACCGCATCTCCGTCTGCCGAGAGCCTGACCGCAGCGCAGGATGCGCTTGCCAAGGTCCAGGACAAGAAGGATGCGCTTTATGCGCGCCTCGATGACCTTGCCGATGTCCTCGGCTGCAACCGCGACGAGGCTATCGGCCTGATCTACAAGGCCTCTAAGATCGACACTGACAACGACGATATCCATCCGGTCAATACGACCGACAACGGCGCGGGCGCAATCGCACAGGCCGAGAAATACGCCGTCTACCAGCTGCAATACGACCGCGGTGGCGGAAATGGCGAGGAGACGATTTCCATCTACGGCATCTCGCCCGATTCGCGCTACTGGAAGGACCTCGATGTGGGCGATGGGCGCGTCGTCTTTGGCGGCGGTCTGCTCGATAAGTTTGGCTGGAACGAGGGACAAAAGGTTGCGCTCCGCGACAAGTACGAGGGTGAGCATTATTCCCTTGAGTACGCGGGCAAGGACTGTGCCTGGGGATCTAAGTCGGACATGAATATCTATATGAGTATCGACGACTTTAACGAGCTGTTCGACAACGATGCGGCCTACTTTAACGGCTATGTGAGCGATGAAAAGCTCGACCTTGATGCTCGTTACTTTGCCGGCGACACCACGCCCGACGACATGCGCGCCGTGGGCGACCAGTTCATCGGCATGATGAGCAAAATGATCGGCATGATGGTTGGCCTCGCGGTGTTTATCTTCCTGCTGTTTATGTATCTGCTGACCAAGGCTGTGATCGACCACAGCGCCCGTTCGATTAGCTATATGAAAGTCTTTGGCTATCGCGATAGCGAGATCTCGCATCTGTACATCCGCTCGATCACGCTGTGCGTGGCGGCGTCGCTCGTGCTGAGCCTGCCGGTCATTATTGGCTCGCTCACGGCCATCTTCCGCTCGATGCTGCTCGCCTATAACGGCAATATCGAGATCTACGTGCCCTGGTGGTCCATGGCGGCGTGCGCAGGAATCGGCTTTGCGACCTACCTGGTCGTGGCGCTGCTGCACACGCGCTCTATCAAGCGCGTCAGTCTGGCCGAGGCCCTCAAAGTCCAAGAGTAGTCGTTTAAGAACGTCCCCAATGACTAGGTGCCGTACTTGACTTTAACTCTGCTTTAACTGGTACCATCCTCTATGTCTGTAACGCCATATAGACAGAGGGGATATATCTATGACCGCAACTGCACCCGCAGCACCCGCTAAGGTGTACTTCACCAACCTGCGCACGCATGCTCGCGAGAGCCAGCTCGACAAGCTCAAGCGCCTCATCCGTCACGCCGGAATTGAGCAGATCGACTTTGAGAACAAGTTCGTCGCTATCAAGATTCACTTTGGCGAGCTGGGCAACCTGAGCTTTTTGCGCCCCAACTACGCCCGCGCCGTCGCGGATGTCGTGAAGGAGCTGGGTGGCAAGCCCTTCCTCACCGATTGCAACACGCTCTATGTCGGTAGCCGCAAAAACGCGCTCGAGCACATTGACACCGCTTATCAGAACGGCTTTACCCCGTATGCCACGGGTTGCCAGATCATCATCGCCGACGGCCTCAAGGGTACCGACGAGGCGCTCGTCCCGGTCGAGGGCGGCGAGTACGTGCACGAGGCCAAGATCGGCCAGGCACTCATGGACGCCGATATTGTGATCAGCCTCACCCACTTTAAAGGCCATGAGCAGGCCGGCTTTGGCGGCGCCATGAAGAACCTGGGCATGGGCGGCGGCAGCCGTGCCGGCAAGATGGAGCAGCATGCCGCCGGCAAGCCGAACGTCGCGACCGAGCACTGCATTGGCTGCCGTGCCTGCGAGAAGATCTGCGCGCACAGTGCCATCTCGTTCGACGACACCCGCGAGCGCGAGCTTGCCAACGGCAACACCCGCACGGTCCACGTGGCTGCCATCAACCACGATCGCTGCGTGGGCTGCGGCCGCTGCATCGGCGTGTGCAACCAGGACGCCATCAAGCCCGGCTATGAAGCCGCGGCCGACGTGCTCAACTGCAAGATCGCCGAGTACACCAAAGCCGTCGTCGACGGCCGCCCGAACTTCCATATCTCGCTTGCCATGGATATCAGCCCCAACTGCGATTGCCATCCCGAAAACGACACGCCTATCGTCAACGACATCGGCATGTTCGCGAGCTTCGACCCGGTCGCTATCGATCAGGCCTGCGCCGATGCCGTCATGGCATCCGAGCCGCTGCCCAACACCGAGCTCACCGATAGCGCGGCCAAGATGGAGCATAACCACGAGCATCTGGAGGGCGAGCAGGCCAAGGATCCCTTCTGCATCACGCATCCCGACACCGACTGGCGCGCGTGCATCGCGCATGCCGAGAAGATCGGCCTGGGCACGAGCGAGTACGAGCTCATTGAGGTCAAGTAACGCCTGTCTATTGGACATATCAAGCGCTTTTGTAGCGCAACGTTAGCAAAAGCCGCCCGTGAGCACAACGCTCGCGGGCGGCTTTCCGGAAGTATGCGGCAAATTTCGGGACCGCCGAGCACACGACATTTTTTGGCAACAAAACCCCTGATAAATTGTTGGTAAAACTGCGGTCTGGTCGGCAGTTCCAGATTTTGCCGCATACTTCCGAAAATAGGGGGTCAGATAAAGCCCAGACGTTGCTTTTTGCCTAAAAATACTCGTTGAGGAAGTCGTCGACCGTGTTCCAGTAGAGTTCGGGGTCGACCTGCGCGCTCTTGGCGTGGGTGGCGCCATGGATAGTGAGCTTTTGCTTGACCTTGCTGGCGCACGCGTCGTAGTTTTGGTCGAGCATGCTGTACGGCACAAAGGTGTCTTGGTCACCGTGGATAAACAGCATGGGAACCGTTGCGCGCTTGAGCTGTTCCACGCTGCTCGCCTTATGAAAGTCGTAGCCCGCGCGCACGTTGCACACCAAGTTTGCTACATCGAGCAAGGGAAAGCTGGGCAGGCCGAACACGTCCTTGAGCTGCAGAGAAAACTCGTCCCAAACACTCGTATAACCGCAGTCCTCGATAATGCATTTCACGTTTGCGGGCAGAGATTCCCCCGCGACGTTCATGGCGGTTGCCGCACCCATCGACTCGCCAAAGACCAGGATGCGCGCCTTGGGGTCAGCCTGAACGATTCGCTCGATCCATGCGACGATGTCGAGGCGCTCGGGCCAGCCCATGCCGATATAGTCGCCGCCGGAGCGCTCGTGGGCGCGGGCAGCGGGTGCGAGTACGTTCATGCCGCGGTCGTGGAATCGCTTGACGTATCGGGCCATACCGATGGGCTCGTTGGTATATCCATGCAGGCAGACGGCGTAGTCGTGCGTGCTCTCCGACGCAGCAAAATACCAGGCGGCAAGCTCGGTCCCGTCGTCCGCGGTGAGGTTGCTGCTCTCGCGATTCTCTTTAAACCACGCCCGCGCCTCGGTGTCCTCGGCATCCGGCTGCTCACCTTTTTTGTCGGCCTTACCATCCTGCATCATCTTCATGGTGTACGGCGCTTGGGGGTTCAGGGCAAAGTCAAACAAAAAGTTGCCGGCAAATCCGAGCAGCGCAACGACAGCCACTAGCGCAGCGATGCCGGCTATCTTGAGCTTTCGATGGGAACGTGCGTTTTGAGCCATGCAGTACTCTCCTATAAGATGTTAATACATCAACATTTAATGCAAGCGCATTATGGACGTTCGCCGTTGATGCGTCAACAGGCAAAGAATGGGTAAACAAAGGGTCACGTATGGTGCAAATTTCGCACGTACCCAGACGCTTTGATATAGTGTTGAGAACTCTTTACGTTGGAGGATGTAACCGGCATGTCCGATTCGAGCGACAGTTCTAAGCCGCGACCCAAGACCGCGGCCGTTCCACACTACACGGTGGGCGAGGAGATCATGAACTCCGTCACCCATGGTGTCGGCTGCCTGCTGGGTATCGCCGGCCTGGTGCTCCTGATCGTATTCGCTGCCCTGCGCGGCGGAGGCCCGGCCCACATGGCCGCGGCGATTGTCTATGGCGTCAGCATTATTCTCGAATATCTGGCCTCCACGCTCTATCACGCGATTCAGCCCGCGGGCGCCAAGCGCGTGTTCCGCATTATCGACCACAGCTGCATCTACTTGCTCATAGCCGGCAGCTATACGCCGTTTTGCCTCATCACGCTCGCAAACGACGGCGGCCCTATGCTGTTCTTTGCCGTGTGGGCCATTGCCATCATCGGCATCGCACTCGAGTGCTTTATGCGCGAGCGTCAACCGCACTGGGTAAGCGGCTTGGTCTACCTGCTGATGGGTTGGCTCGTCGTCTTTAAGCTGCCCGAGCTCGTGTCGCTGCTCAACCCCGTGGCACTTGCCCTGCTCGCTGTCGGCGGCGTGTGCTACACCGTGGGCGTGCCGTTCTACATCGCCAAAAACGTGCGCTACCTGCACAGCGTATTTCACCTGTGGGTGCTCGCCGGCAGCATCTTCCAGTTCATGGCGGTGATCCTCTTCGTAATCTAGCGACCGCGCCCACGGCCCCGCTCGCACGGGTGACTGGCGCAATTGCCGTATCCGCCATCAACGTTTTACCCTGACGTCCCGAATCTTGGAGGTTCGAGAAACTCCCGATGGACATAACCATCTCCCTTATCACTACCCTCGTCCTGACGCTTATCAACGGCTACTTCTCCATGTCCGAGATGGCTCTCACCACGGCTAAGCGCGCCGTGTTGGAGCACGATGCCGAGGAGGGCGATAAGCGCGCCGAGCGCGCCGTCCAGCTCGCCGCCGATTCCGACGAGCTGTTGGCCACCATCCAGGTCGCCATCACACTCGTGGGCTTCGCCTCGTCCGCCGTCGCCTCGACGAGCCTGTCCGACCCGCTTGCCACGTGGCTCATGAGCTTTGGCATCGCGCCGCTCTCTGCCATCGCGCGCGGCCTGGCGCCGGTCATCATCACCGTCGCCGTCGCCTTCGTGTCCATCGTGATCGGTGAGCTCGTGCCCAAGCGCATTGGTCTGGCCAATGCCGAGGGCGTGTCCAAGCAAGTCGTGGGGCCGCTTTCGGTGTTCCAAAAGATCGCCCGCCCGCTCGTGTGGCTGACCGGCGCCTGCTCCGATGGCCTGGCCCGCATCCTGCGCATCAAGAGCGCCGACGACCGCCAGAACGTCTCGGAGGAGGAGATCAAGTACATGGTCTCGGAGCAGGACGACCTGCTCGACGAGGAAAAGCGCATGATCCACGAGATCTTCGACCTGGGCGACACCGTTGCCCGCGAGGTCATGGTGCCGCGCGTGGACACCACCATGTGCGAGGACGACGAGACGGTCGCCGACGTGCTGTCCACCATGCGCCAGACCGGCTTTAGCCGCATCCCCGTCTATCACGAGGATCCCGACAACGTCGCGGGCATCGCGCACATCAAGGATCTGATTCAGCCCGCGCTCGACGGCAAAGGCGACCAGCCCATCGCCGGCTTTTTGCGCGACGCCACCTTTGTGCCCGACACCAAGGACATCCTGCCGCTGCTGTCCGAGATGCAGACCTCGCACGACCAGATCGTAGTGGTCGTGGACGAGTACGGCGGCACGGCCGGCATCATCACCATCGAGGATATCGTCGAGGAGATCGTGGGCGAGATCGAGGACGAGTTCGACCCCGACAACAAGTACCTCACGCGCCTTTCGCGCCGCGAGTGGCTCGTCGATGGGCGTTTTTCGTGCGATGACGCGATTGAGCTTGGTTGGCCGCTCGAGGAAAGCGATGATTATGAGACCATCGCCGGCTGGATTTTGGAGCTTTGCGACTCGGTGCCCGACATCGGAGAGGTGTTTGAGGTTGCGGGGTACAAGTTTAAGGTGCAGTCGATGCGTGGCCAGCGCATCTCGCTCATTCGCGTGATCGCTCCGGCCGAAACCGATAAGAAGGATTCCGAGTCTTCGGTAGACGAGCCGACGACGTCGGGTGCGGGTTCCGCGAATCCGCACGACGGCGACGAGTAGGGCAAGGAAGAGTAGGGGAGAGTTATGGCAGGCCTGTTCAACATCCTTAAGGTCACCGTCAGCGAGGACAAGATCTGCGCGCACGTGCTGGTGAACCCCGGCATGCCGCTTATGACCTCGGAGGACATCGAGGCCACGGCGCGCGTGTACTACCTGGTACCTGCGATTGCCAAGCATCTGTGCCTGGGCGATTCCGGTCGCGAGTTCCAGGACTGCATGGGTCAGACCGAGCTTTGCCATCTGCTGGAGCACGTGACGGTCGAGCTCATGAACGAGACAGGGCTTGCCGGCAGCATTTCGTGCGGCCGCACTCGCGTGAGCGAGCACGACGAGCGCGTCTTTGAGGTCGAGCTTTCGTGTCCCGACGACGCGCTGGCCATCGGCGCGCTGTCTTCGGCGACCTTTATGATGGATTGGGCCTATCTGCATGCCGATCAGCCCGCTCCCGATGTGGACGGTACGGTCGCGGGTTTGCGCAACCTGGTGCTGGGCATGCGTGCCGAGGCCGAGGGCAAGGACCCGCACGAGGCCGTCGCCGCCGCAAACGCCGAGGGCGAGGCCGGGGACGCGACCGAGGGCGAGGCGCCTGCCGAGGCTGTCGTTGAGCCTGCCGACGATGCCCCTGCTGAGGAGACCGTTGAGCTCGAGTCCGCGGAGCCCCAGGGCGTCCCGAGCTTTGACGACGAGCCGCAGGAGGCAATCGATACCGAGGGCGCGACCGCCGAAAGCCACGAGGCCTCCGCTGCCGTCTACGGTGGCGCTGCGACGGCTCCGGTTGCCCCTGCGCACGAGGGAGCGCTGCCGCTCGTTGACGGCGCCGGCGAGGACCCGGCCGCCACGGAGGTCATGCCGGCCGTGCCGCAGGAGTAGGCTCACCCGCTTATCACCATCATGTACCTGCGCCTTTACCGTACGCAGATGAGCGAGACGGCAAGTGCTGTGCTGCGGGTATAATGGACAGCATTCAAACGGTGGGCGCCGAGGTGCCCGCAGGAGAGGAATGAACATGGGTAAGACTTTCAACTTTATCTCGGGTGCGCTCTTCGGTGCTGCCGCCGGCGCCATCATTGGCGTCGCCCTGGCTCCGCGCTCGGGCGCCGAGACCCGCGCCATGGCTGCCGATATCGCCAACGACGCCTGGGATAACATGCGCGACACCTACGAACACGGTGCCGAGGAGGCCCGCGCCGCGGTCAACGATTTTGGCCCGATGGTCGACGCCAAGACCGATGACCTGCGTGCCAAGGTTGACCTTGCCCGCGAGCGCATGGACCAGCTGCGCGAGCAGCTCAACGACGCCATCTCGGGCGGTAACGTGACGCCCGCCGCCGATGTCGTGGTCGAGAACGCCGTCGAGGCCGACACCGAGGCCGCGGAGCCTTCGACCGAGGCATAATGCGCGCCGGGGATTTTGTCGGCGCCAAGATCTATCGCAAGCCTACCGAGGATAAGCGCACCAAAAAAGACGGCACGCCGCGCAGCCCTAAAAAGCTCGGCAAGATTCACTTTCCGGTCTTTACCCCGGGCGGCACGCGCGTGGTGGGCTTTATGGTTCGCCAGTCCGATATCGCGGGTATGATCGAGCGCCCTGATCGATTTGTGGCGCTCGATGCTATTGGCGTCTACGAGGGCGCCATCGCGGTTGACGACGTCAAGGGCACTTACGATGCCGCGGCGGCCAAGCGTCTCGACATCAACCTGGACGATTGCATTATCTGGGTTGGCATGGACGTGCGCACGGAGTCGGGCGATGTCGTGGGCTATTGCTCGGATGTGGAGTTCAAGCCGCGTTCGGGTGTCGTGCAGACGTTCTACGTGACCGCCGGCACCGCTTCGAGTGTGCTGGTGGGCGACACGCAGATGCCGCCGACGATGCTGCGCGGTTATGCAGACGGCGCGATGATCGTTTCGGACGAGGTCAAGTCGCTCGGGTATTCGGGCGGTGCCGCTGCAAAGGCTGCCAAGGCAAGCGTCGTGGTGGGCGATAAGGTCAAGAAGGGCGCCAAGGTGCTCGATGACAAGGGCTCGGTCGCCGTGGACAAGGGCAGCCGCGCACTGGGCAAGCAGCTCGGCAAGACGCGCGGTATGTTCAAGGCCTTTAAGGACGAATACCAAAAGGCGAGCGGGGGCTCGTCAAAAGCTGGCAAATAGCGACGTACCAAATGATGGGAGGCGAGCCGGAGACCTGTTGCTCCGGCTCGCTGTGTTTATGGGGGAGGGCACATGCGCCAAAACGGATCTAACTTAAACGGGCGCTCGGGTGCGCGTCCGACGGCGCGCCGCGACCTGGGGCAGCTGCCCAGCGGCCAGCGCAAGCGTCGCCGTAAGCCCGGCGCGATGTACCTCAACCATAGCCGTGGGTTTAGCGACCGCAGCGCTCGCATCGGCAACAGCCGCACGCCCCGTCGTTCGTCTCGCCTGCCCTATGCGCTCATCGCCGTGGGTTGCGCGCTCGTACTGTTTATCGCTGCCGTCGTGGGCTACGTCAACCGCAGCGTGGATGTCGTCCTCAACGGCCAGGAGACTGCGGTGCGCGTCGGCTCTACGCTGCAAAATCTCATCGACGATCAGGAGCTGACCGATACCTACGACGCCGGGGACCTGCTGGCCGTTGACGACAGCGTGCTGACCCGCCATGGCGGCGAAAAGCTGTCGGTAAAGGTGGACGGCAAGCGCATAAAACAGGGCAAGTGGAAAAGCCGCGAGCTTACGGGCGGCGAGAAGGTGACGGTCAAGGACGGCCGCGACACGTACGAGAAGCACGAGGTCCAGGCGACGGTTATCGAGCCCAAGCTCAAGGTCGAGGGCACGGGTGCCATCGAGTACGTCAAGACGTGGGGTATCCAGGGTCGCTCCGAGGTGTGGGTCGGCGAGCAATCGGGCAAGACGCAGGACCGCGGCGAGGTCGTGCCCGCCACCGATTGCGTGGTCGAGTGCGCGAGCGTGGCGCCCAAGGGCAACGAAAAGTACGTGGCGCTGACGTTTGATGAGGGCCCGAGCGGAGCGACCAAGCAAATCTTGCAAGTACTCAAGGAAAAGGGCGTCACCGCGACGTTCTTCCTGTCGGGTGATGCGGCCGAGGCCTCGCCCGCCACGGCCAGGGCGATTGTCGATGCCGGCTGCGAGGTCGGTTCCAACAGCTACCGCGACGAGTCGCTCAAGGGTCAGGACCGCGATGCGGTGCGCGAGCAGGTTTCGAAGGGCACCGAGGCGATCAAGTCCGCGACCGGCGTGAAGACGATGCTTTTGCGTGCTCCCTACGCAGCCTTTGACGAGCAAAACTGGATTGATGCGATGGACCTGGTGTCTGCCGTGGTCTCGTGGAATATCGATTCGGGCGACTGGCTGCTCAACGGTGCCGACGAGCAGGTCTCGACGGTGCTCGATTCGGTGACGCCAGGCAACATTGTGCTGCTGACCGATAACGATAAGTGCGCCGAGCAGACGCTTGAGGCGCTGCCGCAGATTATCGACGGGCTTATCGCCGACGGCTACAAAATCGTGACGTTGAGCGATCTGGTCAAGACGGACGCATCGCTGAGCAAAAAGCTCACCTCGCTGACGAAGGTCACCATGCCCAAAAACGCCGTGTTCCCCCAGCTCGCCGAAGATGATGACACCACAGACTAGTCATTTAAGAACGTCCCCAATGACTATGTTACGGATGCGTCAGCGTTTGGTATGCCTGCGATGTGCGACGCATAAATTTGGCGCCACGGCGCGATGCTGATGCTATAGTTACTGCGGATAACAAGGGTCAAGAGAAAGGTTGCAGGTGAAATCCAAACCTCGACCATACAGTCGATGACCCCATGCAGGTGCTTCTTGCGCATGCACGGGGTGTGAGCGCCGAGCGGCGTGCCGCCCGCGCATGCGTATACATATCTAAAAGTCCACGGATGGTGTGCCGGCATGGCCGCAGTCCGAAGGGATGATGATGGGGAGCACCAGTGAATTATCTGAGTGAGATGCTCAAACTGCCGGTCTTGGACGTCGATGGCGAAAAGCTCGGCGTCGTGAACGATTTTGGCATTGCTACCGGCGAAGTTTTTCCGCACGTGACGTCGCTCGCGTTCCGCGGACCCGGCAAGACGCCGTTTATGATCAGCTGGCGCAAATGGGTCGACCGTATCGACGAGACGGGTGTGCACCTTAAGTCGCCGGCCACCGAAATCCGTTTTTCGTACCTGCAGCCGACCGAACTCTTGCTCGCCCGCGACGTGCTCAACAAGCAGATTGTCGACACGCAGGGCATGAAGGTCGTGCGCGTAAACGACATCAAGTTTTCCATGTCGGGCGAAAATCAGCTGCGTCTGCTGGGCGCCGAAGTTGGCGCCCGCGGTCTGCTGCGCGCGATCAGCCCCACACTCGAGCATGTCGTCGAGGGCTTTATGAAGCACCTGGGCAAACCGCTCGGCGAGGATATCATCGCCTGGTCCTACATGGACCTGCTCGACCGTTCGACTAAAAACATCCAGCTGTCGGTGTCGCACAAGACGCTCGGCGAGCTGCACCCTGCCGACATTGCCGACATTATCGAGCAGCTCGACCCGCGCCTGCGTGCGCAGGTGTTCGCGCAGCTCGACACCGCCCAGGCCGCCGAGGCCATCTCGGAGTTCGATGACGACGAGCTTATGACCGAGATGCTCGAGGGCCTGTCCGACACCGACGCATCGTCGATGCTGGCCATGATGGACCCGGACGACGCCGCCGACCTGATCGACGAGCTCGATTACGAGAAGGCCGAGAAGCTTTTGCGCCTGATGGGCGTTCAGGAGGAGAAGGCGATTCGCAACCTGTTGGGCTATGAGGACAACACCGCCGGCCGCATCATGACCTCGGAGTTTGTCTCGCTGCCCGCCACGGCGACGGTCGGTGACGCCATCGAGGCGATTCGCAAGCTCGACGAGGACTTCGAGAGCGTCTATTACGTCTATACCGAGGACCCGAGTGGCATGCTCACCGGCGTGCTTTCGCTGCGCACGCTGATCGTAGCCGACCGCGACGCCACGCTGGGTCAGCTGGCCTATCGCGACCTGGTGTATGTGTCGCCCGACGACGACCAGGAAGACGTAACGGACGAGATGACCAAGTACGACCTGGTTGCCATCCCCGTTTGCGACGAGAACCGTCACATCTTGGGTATCGTGACCTTTGACGACGCCATGGACGTTATCGCCGAGGAGCACCAGGAAGACTTGCAGATCGCAGGCGTCGGTTCGGGCGATAGCGCGTCCGACGACTCGACGAATGTGCTCAGCTGGTTTGTGCATCGCCAGTACTGGGTTGTCGTGTGGGGCATTGCCTCGTGCATCATGGCAACAGTGCTGGGGACTGCGCTGGGCTCCGCGCATCTGGTGGTGTTCCCCATGTGCGCCATGCCGCTCGTGTTGCTGGCTGCCTCGCGCATGGTGTCGTTCGTCAAGAATTACTTCCTGGAGTACGACGGCCATGACGATGAACCCAAGCCGTATTTGGGATTTTTCTTCCAGAGCACGGGCATGGGCCTGATTCTGTCGCTCGTGACCTACTTGTGCGCCCAGCTGGTGCGCACCGCTGCGTTCCTCGACGCGCCCATGTTTGAAGAACAGCTCTTTACCGGCTGCTTTAACATCGCGGCCATCGTCTGCCTGATTGGCAACATGAGCGCCGTGATTTACCTGATGGTGCTGTTTTGGCGTGACGAGCACGACCTCAATACGTCGGGTACCGCGATGAACGTCATTGCCGTCATGATTTCATGCGTGGCGTACTGCATCGCTGCAGTGCTGCTCACCATGTCGGTCATGGGGTAGGTGGTCGCGTGCAAAATACGAAGCAAAAGGCGAGCACCAAGCAAAAGCTGACCATCGCGGCCATCTTTGGCGCCATGGGTCCTGGCCTTCTGGCGGCGCTTTCGGGTAATGACGCCGGCGGCATCGCCACGTATTCCAGCGCCGGTGCCAGCTATGGCTACAAGATGCTGTGGATGCTTCCCGTCATGACCGTGCTGCTAATCGTGACGCAGGAGACTGCGGCGCGTTGCGGCTGCGTCACAGGCAAGGGCCTGGCGTCGCTCATCCGCGAACGCTTTGGCGTGCGCAGGAGCGTGCTGGCCATGGCGGCGCTGCTGATCGCCAATACGGCCGTGACCATTTCGGAGTTTGCGGGTATCGCGAGCGGCCTTGCCCTCTTTGGTGTGCCGGCGAGCATCTCGGTGCCGCTGGTGGCGCTGCTGGTTTGGATGCTTACCATGTCGGGCAGCTTCCAGCGCATCGAGAAGATTCTGCTGCTGGTGAGCTGCGTGTTTGTGACCTACATTGTCGCTGCATTTATGGCTGGTCCCAGCTGGGGCGAGGTGGCGGTCGACCTGGTTGTGCCCAACATCCAAAATGACCCCAGCTACGTGTCGCTCGTGGTCGCAACGATCGGTACCACCATCGCGCCGTGGATGATCTTCTTGGCGCAGAACAACGTGGTCGATAAGAATGCGGGCGAGGACGATATCGTGCTGCAGCGTATCGACACCGTGAGCGGCTCGATTGCCGCCGATGTCATCGCCGGTTTTATTATCATTACGACCGGTACGGTGTTGTTCCCTGCAGGCATTCAGATTAGCGACGCTGCCGATGCCGCCCGCGCATTGGAGCCTATCGCGGGCCAGTGGTCCACGGTGCTGTTTGCCTCGGGCCTAGTCGCGGCGAGCTTCTTGGCCGCCTGTGTGCTGCCAGGCGTTACGTCCAGCGCCATCTGCGAGGCATTTGGCTGGGAGCGCGGTGCCGATCGCAGCTGGGACGAGGCCCCGGTCTATCGCGGCATCATTACGGCCATCATCGGCATCTCTGCCGTGCTGGTGCTCATGCCCGGCGTCGACCTGTTCCAGATTATGATGACCTCGCAGGTCATCAACGGCGTGCTGTTGCCCGTGGTTTTGGTGTTCCAGGTGGTTATTGCCGCCGATCGTCACATTATGGGCGCTAACCGCAACGGCCGCGTATGGAGCGTGCTCACTTGGGCGACAATCGGCGTGATTACGGTGCTGACGGTCGTCATGTTTGTGCTGCAAGCGATGGGCTACAGCGCTTAACGCCCACTTTTGCTTCCGAACAGGCCGCAGCGGATCGCGCGAATTTTTGTGGTGTAAGAGGGAGGGCCGCGTCAGCGCCCCTTGCGCCTAAGGCTATTCCGCCACGCCGTGGCGGTCAAGGACCTCCCTTATGACCTCGTGCGCGGCCAGCCTGACCGCCTCGAGCCTCTC
>URMR01000030.1 GCA_900548935.1 uncultured Collinsella sp. | reverse complement strand
TTTTGGCTTATCAGCCGCAAATCAATCCCTATTCCACCGCAACTTAGAAGCAGTTCATTTGGGACGGGGCTAAAATGACTGGTATCAAACGTTTCAGACCAGTCTTTTTAGACCCGTCCCATTTTACCTACCCTACATCAGCCCGCTGAGCGCAATGTCGACGGCCTCGTTGAGGTCGTCGGTGATGTGTACGAGCTCGGGATCGAGCGGGCTAATCATACCGGCGTCCATCACCGGGCCGTTAAGCCAGTCGAATAGGCCCTGCCAGTACTCGCTGCCTACCAGTACAAGCGGCATGCGCTTGACCTTGTGCGTCTGCACCAGCGTGAGCACCTCGAACATCTCGTCAAGCGTGCCAAAACCACCGGGAAACACGATGGCGCCCGAGCTGTATTTGACGAACATGGTTTTACGCACAAAGAAGTAACGGAAGTCCATGCCGAGGTTCACGTATTTATTGAGCCCCTGCTCGTGCGGAAGCTCGATACCCAGGCCGACCGACTTGCCGTTGGCGCTCGCCGCTCCCCTGTTGGCCGCCTCCATGATGCCGGGGCCGCCACCGGTGATAACCGCCACGCCGCGTTGGGCAATCTTGCGACCGACCGTGCGCGCCGCCTTGTAGAGCGGATCGGTCTTGGGCGTGCGGGCGCTGCCGAAGATGGTCACTGCAGGACCAAGCTCGGCAAGCGCGCCAAAGCCATCGACAAACTCTGCCTGAATGCGCAGCACGCGCCACGGGTCGGCGTGCAACCAGTCGGTCGAGTCCTCGGGCGCCAGCAGGTTGGCGTAGGTGTTGTCCTTAGGAATCATGGGGCCGCGCATGACCACGGGGCCGCGGCGGTACGTCTCGTCGTAGGCGGGCTCGCCCTCGACGTTCTCATTCTTAATCATGGGTACTCCTATCGAGAAAAACGGGCGGGGTCGACGCCATGCGCCAAACACCCGCCCGAACATCAACTATTCGGTATGGTACCCACGATGCATCAAGTGCTTGCAAGGCATCGGTCAGCGGTCGCAGCTCTTAGTAATCCACCGCCGCAGGACTGTTCATCCAGTCGCTCACGAACGCACCGTAACGGCCCTCGATAATGGCCTGGCGGGCACGCTGCATAAGGTTGAGCAGGTAGTAGATGTTGTGCATCGACAGTAGAATGCCGCCGAGCATCTCCTTCTGCGTGACCATGTGGCGAATGAGTGCGCGGCTGTAGCCGCCCGTGCACACCGGGCAGGTGCAGGTGGGATCGATGGGGCCGTCGTCGTGCGCAAAACGCGCGTTGCGGAAGTTGAGGCGACCCTCGCTGGAGAACGCCGTGCCCATGCGGCCGGTGCGCGTCGGCAGCACGCAGTCGAACATGTCGATGCCCACACCCACACCGCGCACGAGGGTGGTGGGGTTGCCGACGCCCATCAGGTAGCGAGGCTTGTGCTTGGGCATGTACTCACTCACGAGCGGTGCCAGCGTCTCGAACATGGTCTCGTGGTCCTCGCCCACCGAGTAGCCACCGATGCCGTAGCCTGGGAAGTCACCGCACTCCTCCAGATGGCGCAGCGAGCGCAGGCGCAGGTCCAGGTGCATGCCGCCCTGAACGATGCCAAAGAGCGCCTGGTCATCGCGGGTATGCGCCTTATAACAGCGCTCGGCCCACATACTCGACAGCTCAACGGCGCGCTCAACGTAGGCGCGCGTGGCGGGATAGCCCGGGCACTGGTCGAGCTGCATGCAGATGTCGGAGCCGAGCTTCATGGCGATTTCCATGTTGTCCTCGGGCGTCCAGAACACGTGGCGGCCGTCGTAGTCGTTGACGATAAAGCGCACACCCTCGTCGGTGAGCTTGACAGCGTCGTTGTGGCTGAACACCTGGAAGCCGCCCGAGTCGGTAAGAATGGGGCCGTGCCAGTTCATAAACTTGTGCAGTCCGCCCAGCTCGGCGATGGTATCCTCGCCGGGACGCATGGACAGGTGATAGGTGTTGGCGAGCACGATCTGCGCACCGAGCTGCTTGACGGTCTCGGTGGGAATACCCTTGACGTTTGCCTTAGTGCCCACGGGCATAAAGATCGGCGTCTCGATGTCACCGTGCGGGGTGTGCAGCACGCCGGCACGCGCGTGCGTCGTCGGATCCTCGGCGATCAGGTCGAATTTAAAAAGGCTCTGGTCCATAAACTGGAACTCCTTGGTTGCGGTTCATACGCAAACCATTATACGGGCAACCCGCAAGGAGCACCGACTCGACAGAAACTGGCGCAAAGGAAACCTGCCCACTTGCACCAATGCACCAGGATAAAAATGATCCGTTTTCCTCCGTCCCCAACGGATCAAATTGAAGTTGCGGTGGAATAGTTCTTGTTTGATGATCTTAGGGCTATAAACAGGAACTATTTCACCGCAACTTATAAAGGGATGGCTAGTCGAGGGGTGTGGGTTCCCATTCGCCGGTGGCGTGGGGGATGCCGAAGGTTCGGTAGCCGCAGTCGTAGGCGTGTGCCTGGGCTTCGCGGATGTTCCAGCAGATGTCGCAGGCGCGGTGTGCGTCCGAGCCAAAAGTGATCGGCACCTCGGCGTGGGCAAAGCAACGCAGCAATCCGGTCGCGGGATAGTAGTCATCGAGGCCCTTGCGCGGTGCGGCGGTCGAGACCTCAACGCGGCGACCCGTATCGTGGGCGCACTCAGCCATCTGCTCCCAGAACGGCGCCGGGTCAAAGTCGGGCGCAAAGCCCTCCTTCGAAAAGCGCATGACCAGGTCGGGGTGAGCCATCACATCAAAGTTGAGCGGGCTCTCGCAGGCACGGCACCAGTCATCGACATAGCGCTCCCACACGCCGCGCACGCCTAAGTTTTCCCAAACGTGCAGGTTGGTGTCATCGTCGATCCAGCCGCAGCGCGAATCGGGCGTATCGGGACGAGCGACGTCCTCCGTCCCCGCCGTGCCCGCAGCACCTGCCGCAATATCGCCTGGGTTACCAATCCAGTGCACACTGCCCAAGCGCACTATGGCACCCGCGGACCAGCGCTCAACCAAAGGCTCGCAACCTTTGTACCAGTCGCATTCAAAGCCATAGATAAGCTCGAGCTCCGGCGCAATCTGCGCGGCAAGCTTGCGGGCATCCTCAAAAGCCAGACGATGTGCCGGCAGGTCGCCCTCGACAACCTGCACCTCGCAATTGGCATCCATGCTGGCTGGCAGGGTGAGATGGTCGGTTGAGACCATGGCGCGGCAACCGGCTGCAGCAGCGGCGCGGACGTTGTCCTCAAACGAGGCATGCCCGTCCGAGAACGAGGTATGAGTATGGCAATCGACCAGCGGGCAAGCAGACATGGCAGCTCCTTTGCGTCAAGCGAATCCGCTCCATTGTAACGGCGCGGTCCCCGATGCGACGAGCGCACCGGGGACCGAAATCGACTGGAAAGGACGGGCAGCGCATAAGGGCGAGCTCGCGACATCGGTCTTGCTCCAATACATGTACATCAGCCTTCAAAAGCTGCAAATAATGACATGTTTGGAGGCTGATGTACATGTTTGGCTGAGGCGGTGGAGTGTCGGTTTCTTGCCGACAAGGAAAATCGCGCTCATCACGCGCCGTCACATCCGCGTCGCCCGCGATGTGCTAGCGTTTGAGTGAACAAAACGAGCCCGTGCGGAAAGGAGCCGGACCGTATGCCATGCGATACCACATCCCCGCTGTCTCGCGAGACCAATGCGCCCGAAACTATCGTCAAACTGGAGTGCGACATCGATGACGCGTCGCCCGAGGTGCTCGCCTACGCCGCCGACCGCCTGCGCGAGGCGGGTGCGCGCGAGGTGCACTGGCTGCCCCTCTATTGCAAGAAGGGCCGTCCCGGCTGGCAGCTGCAGGTAATCTGTACCCACGAGGATATCGAGCGCCTGCAGACGATTATCTTTTTGGAAACCACAACCAATGGCATCCGCCGTCAGGTTATGGAGCGCGTTTGCCTACCACGCCGCTTTGAGCGCGTAACGACGCCATGGGGCGAGGTGTCCGTCAAGGTGGCGACCCTGCCCGACGGCAGTGAGCGTGCGGCGCCCGAGTACGAAGACTGCTCCCGCCTCGCTCGCGAGCATAACGTGCCGCTCCAGCGCGTGATGCAGGCGGCACAAGCCGTGGCACTGCGATTTGAGTAACGCGGCCGGTGGCACGCCACGCCCAGCCGTATCAACCCCATTCGAAAGGAACTCCTCATGAAATACCTCATCGCTTCCGACATCCACGGCTCGGCATACTGGACCGAGCGCCTCTGCGCCGTCATCGAGTCCGAGCAGCCCGACCGCATCGTCCTGTTGGGCGACCTGCTCTATCACGGTCCGCGCAACGACCTGCCGCGCGACTATGCTCCCAAGCGCGTGATTCCGCTGCTCAACGCCCTGGCCGACCGCATCATCGCGGTGCGCGGCAACTGCGACGCCGAGGTCGACCAGATGGTCCTCGACTTCCCCGTCATGGCCGACTACGCCATGCTGTTCGACGAGACCGGCCGCGAGCTGTTCCTGACGCACGGCCATGTTTTTGGCGCCGGCATGCACAACAGCGTCGACCACGCGCCCGCGCTGCCCGAGGGTTCCGCGCTCGTCTACGGCCACACGCACATCAAGGTTAACGAGGAAAGCACTGCGCACCCGGGCCTGTGGCTCTTCAACCCCGGCAGCGTGAGCATTCCCAAGGACGGCTCGCACAGCTACGGTATCTACGAGGACGGCGCGTTCCGTCACGTGATCATGGAGGAGGACTAACCATGCCCGAGCATATGGCTCAGCAAAATGCCGAGGGTTCGCGCGACCTGTCCACGCTGGTCGACGCGTCGGCCGAGCTGCAGCATCTGGTGCAGACCATCTGGCGCCTTCGTCAGCCCGACGGCTGCCCATGGGACCGCGAGCAGACGCACCGCAGCATTGGCAAGAACATGATCGAGGAAGCCTATGAGGCGCTCGATTGCATCGAGGCGGACGACGTGGCACATCTGCGCGAGGAGCTCGGCGACGTGCTCATGCAGGTAGTGCTGCATACGCAGATCGCAGCGGACGCCGGTGAGTTTACGCTGGCCGACGTGGCGCGCGATATCGATGCCAAGCTCATCCGCCGTCATCCGCACGTGTTTGGTGATGTTGATGCCGATAGCTCCGACGAGGTGCTCAAGATTTGGGATGAGGTTAAGCTTGCCGAGAAGGCCGCCAAAGACCAGGCCGTGGCGGCAGGCGAGGCCGCGCCCGAGGGTCTGCTCGACGGCGTGCCTACGCACCTGCCGGCGCTGATGCAGGCTCAGAAGGTGTCGCGCAAGGCGGCTGCCGTGGGCTTTGAATGGGAGACGGTCCAGGATGTGTGGGACGAGGTCGCCGAGGAGCGTGCCGAGTTTGAGGCCGAGGCTCCCGGAACGCCCGAGCGCGAAATGGAGTTTGGCGACCTGCTCTTTGCCCTAGTCAACGTTGCGCGCAAAGAAGGAATCGACGCCGAGAGCGCCCTGCGTGCCAGCACGGCCAAGTTCCGCCGTCGCTGGGCTGCGATGGAGGCCGCCGTGCACGAGGCGGGCGATGGCCTCGCCGCCTGCTCAACCGCTCAACTCAACGACCTGTGGGACCAAGCAAAAGCAAGCGAGTGAGGCCTGCGTCTCTCACGGCATCCATTCGTAGAGAGGTCTCTACAAGCAAAAAGCCATATACAACGGAAGATGTGCCAGCTGCGCTTCGGCATCCCACTCGAGTTGTTTAGGGTGCAACACGTAAGCCATCCCAATCTTCTTGTTAAAGCGCGCGCGGAATCGGTCGAGGGAGATGGTTCCGTATCTGCGTGGCGACTTAACTTCGATGGGGCTGATGCGCGGCTTTCCGGCGGCATTGACATAGGGTCGGGTAACGAGGAAGTCGATTTCCATGCGCTCCTCCCCCTCCTTCTTTCCGCTTTGGGAATAAAAGAAGAGCCTGTGCCCATTGGCCTTTAGAGATTGGGCAACGTAGTTTTCGGTAAGCATTCCTTCGTTCAATCCGATGTCGCCGCGAAGCACGGCTCTGTAAACGTCTTCATCGGTATCGTTGTTGTCAGAGAAGGCAAGCGTTACAAGCAGGCCGGTGTCTGCCATGTAGCACTTGAGGGCCGTTTGCTCCATGCTGAGTGAAAGGCCCACGCTCGGTTCGCTTGCGGCATAGCAGATATTGGCAATTCGCGCGTCTGCCAGCCAAAAGAAGGCTTCTTCGTAGGTGCGCATGCGTGCGTTTTTATCAAGTGAGGAAAGCTTGAATCGTTTTTCGTGCCTAGAGAGCTGACCCGGGATGCCATCGAGTACGGAGACGACTTTGAATTCGTAACCGGTTGCAAAACGAGAGATATCGTTGCGATAGAGCTGGACGATTCGGCGCTTCGAAGCGTCGACGGGCGCAAAAGCGCGCTGTTCAACATAGACGGATACCGGCTCAGGCATGCCGCCTACGAGCATGTATTCGCGCATAAGGGAGAGCGCTCTGCGATGTAGGGCATCGGGGAGCGGCTTCATCTTGTTAAAACTCATGCGAATGAGATCGGCCAGCCCCTTTTCGTCCATGCCCCAAAGAAACTCCTCAAAGTCGAGGGGCTCAAGTTCCAGAGACTCTTCCTCGGATGGGATGACGATATCTTTAATGTTCTGCTTGATGCTGAGCAGGGATCCAGTTTCGATGTAGTCGTAACGTCCGTCTGCAACGAGATACTTGATGAGTCCGCGTGCTTGCGGGTACATCTGGACCTCGTCGAAGACGATAAGCGTCTCGTGTTCATAGAGTTTGACGTTATAGAAAACCGAGAGATAGAGGAAGAGCGAGTCGAAGTCAGTGCGATAGTCCTCAAAATATTGCTTAACTTCGGCAGGTGCTTGAAAGAAATCAATGACAAGGCAGGACTTGTATTCGGTTTCTCCAAACGTGCGGGCAAGCGTGCTCTTGCCGACGCGGCGGACTCCTTCAATAAGAAGTGCTGTTTTACCAGCGCTTTCATGCTTCCATTTTAGTAGTTTGTCATAGGCTTTTCGTTTAAGCATGGCTACCTCGTGCACGATATCCAGAACTTTTATAACCTGATTATGCACGATATCCAGAACTTCAGACCCTTAGAATTGCACGATATCCAGAATTTTGCACGACGTAAAAGCACATTATTGGCTCTTTCATTCGCAAGCCAGGTAAAGACGGTATGCCGATAGAAGAATTTAATGGGGGGCGACCTCCAGAGATGAATGTTCGGTGCAAAAACAAGCGCTCCAAAGAATGATTTCTCCAATTCATATGTATCCCTAGGCTAACTTAGGGCATAATGCAAAAAGTGCGACATGGCTAACTTACGGAGGCGCACCGATGGTGCACAGTCGGCCAGTCGCTTGCATCAACTACGTTTCCAAGTGAGAGGGAGACAACATGAGTGACATTTTGGACGTCTACGGTCGTGAGGTGCTCGACAGCCGCGGCAACCCCACCGTCGAGGTCGAGGTCGTGCTCGAGGACGGCAGCTTCGGTCGCGCGATGGTGCCTTCGGGCGCATCGACCGGTGCCTTTGAGGCATGTGAGCTGCGCGATGGCGACAAAGGCCGCTACCTGGGCAAGGGCGTTTCGCAGGCCGTCGAGCATGTCAACAACGAGTGCGCCAACGCCGTCGTGGGCCTCGATGCCTTCGATCAGCGTGCCATTGACGCCGCACTGATTGCCGCCGACGGTACGCCCAACAAGACCAAGCTCGGTGCCAACGCCATTCTGGGCGTATCACTGGCCGTTGCCCGCGCTGCGGCAGAGTCGGCGGGCCTGTCGCTGTACCAGTACCTGGGCGGCGTTAACGCCCACCTGCTGCCCACGCCCATGATGAACATCCTCAACGGCGGCGTGCATGCCGACAACAACGTTGACTTCCAGGAGTTCATGATTATGCCCGTGGGTGCTCCGAGCTTTGCCGAGGGCCTGCGCTGGTGCGCCGAGGTCTACCACACCCTCAAGGGCGTGTTGCACGAGGCCGGCCTTGGCGGCGGCGTGGGCGACGAGGGCGGCTTCGCGCCCAATCTCAAGACCAATGCCGAGCCGTTCGAGTACATTACCAAGGCCGTCGAGAAGGCTGGCTTTAAGCCCGGCGTTGACTTCATGTACGCCATGGATCCGGCGTCCACCGAGTTCTACAACGCCGAGACCGGCATGTACGAGCTCAAGGGCGAGGGCGTGGAGTACACGAGCGCCCAGATGGTCGATTACTGGGAGAAGCTTGTCGACACCTATCCCATCATCTCCATCGAGGACGGCATGGCCGAGGAGGACTGGGACGGCTGGGTCGAGCTTACCCGCCGCATTGGCAACAAGGTGCAGCTGGTGGGCGACGACCTGTTCGTCACCAACACCGAGCGCCTCAAGAAGGGCATCGAGCTGGGCGCCGCCAACGCGATTCTGGTCAAGGTCAACCAGATCGGCACGCTCACTGAGTCGCTCGAGGCTATCGAGACTGCCAAGGAGGCCGGCTACGCTTGCATCGTGAGCCACCGTTCCGGCGAGACCGAGGACTCCACCATCGCTGACCTGGTCGTGGGTGTTAACGCCGGCCAGATCAAGTCGGGCGCCCCGTGCCGCAGCGACCGTATTGCCAAGTACAACCAGCTCATCCGCATCGAGGACGAGCTCGAGGGCAGCGCGCGCTACGCCGGCAAGTCTGCGTTCTACAACATTCGCTAGGCAGCGGCGTGTGCGGGGGCGGGGCTGACTCGGATTCGTCTCGCTTCCGCCAGGCGCTGTTGAGCACCATTGGGCGCTGGGCCATACGGCTCAGCGCCTTTTTTATGTCGAGCAAAGGCTGGCGAAGGCGGTGCGGGCGCTCGTGCTATAACTAAAGGACTTAGCGCAAACAAACCTCAACCGCACAAGGCGCACATGGATCAGATTTACGACAACAGGTATTATTCCGCCGGTTCGCGCGAGCCGTCGCCTCGCCGCGCACCTACCGCGCAGCTCGGCGGGTCCGACTACGCGGGCGTCGATTGCCGTGTACAGCGTCCGGCAAGTGCCTCACACCCCCGTGCTCAAATGAATATGCCGACGGAGCGCCCGCCACGTTCGGCGCGCCCGACGCATGCTCAGCGTCCCTCGGCTCAAACGCATGAAAAGTCGACTAGGCCCTCGAACCGTCTTTCGGGCTCGGACTTCATGCACTACGCCAACGACAACGCGGTGGTCAAGGCAATCTACGACTTTACGCATGGGCCCCAGCGCGGGCTGTTTATTGGCATTGTCGTCGTCCTGGTGCTCGTGAGCCTGTACTTTCCCGTGCGCGACCTCTACGTTGCCAAACGCTCGAGCGATATCTTGGCCAAGCAGGTCGAGATTCGCCAGCAGTATAACGACGAGCTGCAGAAAAGCGTCGACAAACTGCTCTCGGAGGAGGGTATTAAGGACGCGGCGACTGAGGACCTGGGCCTGGTGATGCCCGGCGAAACCAAGATTAACGTGCTGGGCCTGGACGACGATTCGGACTTGTCGTCGAGCAAAAAGTCCTCGAACGCCAAGAAGGCCAGCGAAGTCGCCAAAGAGATCGAAGAGGTCGGCAAGGACGCGCCGTGGTACATCCAGACGCTCGATATGCTGTTTGGATTTAACGGCGTCGAGGGCCAGACGGTTGTGTCCAACGGCAAATAGGTGAGTAGCGCCTGGAGGGGAGTCCGCAATGGCGGATTGCAAACGATATAAGGTGGCGGCGATTGACCTGGGAACGGTGTCGTCGCGGCTGGTGCTGGCCCAGGTCGAGGGCGGGGCGATCGTGGAATCGTCCAAGCATACCGAGATTACCGACTTGGGCGAGGGCGTGGACGCGACGGGGCACTTTTGCGAGGCGGCCGTTGGGCGCGTGCTCGCTGCGTGCCGAATGTTTGTGGACGAGGCCCGTGCCTTTGGGGCCGCGTGCGTCTGCACCACGTGCACGAGCGCCGCGCGCGATGCGTCCAATGCCGCGCTGCTGTTGGACGGCCTGCGCGATCTGGGGCTTGAGCCACAGGTGATTCCGGGCGAGGTCGAGGCGCGCCTGACGTTTTTTGGCGTGGCGCACGACTTTGCTGGCGAGCGCATCATTGTTGCCGATTCGGGCGGCGGTTCCACGGAGCTCGCGACGGGCGTCTATGCGCCGGAGCGCGGCGTCTTTGCGCTGGAGGGAACGCGCTCGCTGGACATCGGTTGCCGCCGCGTGACCGAGCGGTTTTTCTCGGCGTTGCCGCCGGCGGACTGTGAGCTTGCGGCTGCTGCTGGCTGGGCAAACGGGCAGTTTGCGGGCTACTTTGAGAGTCTGCCTGTCGACTTTGAGCGCGCCGAGCGCCTCGTTGCGGTGGGCGGCACCGTCACCACGCTCGTGGCGCTCGTTCACGAGCTGGAGCCGTATGATTCGAGCTTTGTGCACCTGCGCGAGCTTTCGCTGGAGCAGGTTTCGGCCGCTATCGAGCGCATGTCCGCGCTGGATGTTGAGGGTATCGCCGCGTTGCCGGGCGTACAGCCCAAGCGTGCGGGCGTGATCTTGGCAGGTGCCGTGGTGATTCGCGAGCTCATGCGAGCCGGCGGCTACGACATGCTCACCGTAAGCGAGAACAGCTTGCTCGCCGGCATGGCCGCCACCATCAACGAGGTTCTCGACGGCAAAACCCCCACCATCGGCTGGACCCCGAGCCTGAGCGCTCTTTAACCGTCTTCCTCTGAGTTGCGGTGAAATAGTTCCTAAATAAGCTGGTAAACGGTATAAACAGGATCTATTCCACCGCAACTTAGAGGCTTGCCGGCATCCAAAAGAAACGAGCCCGCATCCCAAAGGGATACGGGCTCGTAGGCAATACATGGTAGGGGCGGTGGGACTCGAACCCACAATCCTTGCGGCGAGAGATTTTAAGTCTCCTGCGTATGCCAATTCCGCCACGCCCCCGTGAGACTAGAAGTCTAGCACAAGCCGTCCGTTACGCGTTGACGGCCATCGAGTGTTGGCCCGACTTCTCCAGGAACTCTTGGAACTTGGCCTCGTCGCCCTTGTTTTGGTACTGCAGAGCCAGCAGGTACTCCAGGCGGCAGCGCTTGACCGGGTCGTCGCCGACATCCTCGAGCATGCGCTCCAGCTCGGGAATGTCGTTGTGGCGCTTGAGGATCATCGTGTCGTACATCAGTTGGCACTCGTGCGCAACTGCCTCGGCCTGACCGCCCTCAAAGCCCTTGATTTCGTGCAGCAGCTCCTTAGACTTTTTGCGGTCCTCCTGGCCAACGTAGTAGTTAAAGGCCTTAATCACCAGGTCGACGCGCTGCATCTTGGGCAGGTTGAGTCCCAGCAGCAGGTCGAACATCTCGCTGGCGTGCTCGTGGTCCTCGCGCAGCAGATAGGAGTTCAGGCGCAGGTAGTCGCGGTTGTAGCGCGGGTACAGCATGCTGGTGAGTTTGCCGTCGAGCAAACGATCGAATTCGCCCCACTGCTTGGCGGCCATGAGCTGCTGCAGGCGTTTAAACGTGGTACGTTTTTTGACGCTAAAGAACACCGACACGGCGATGCAGATGATAACGACGGCGGTCCAGAGTGTGCGGGAGTCGGGCATATTGGGGTCCTTAGTCACTCATAAAGCGAGCGGTATGACAACACGTACTAGATGTATTATACGCAGCGCGCAAGCAAACTGGCATAAAAGCTCATCGAGGCCGAGTGCCATCGCTCGCTGCGGTACACTTACCTAAAGTAAACCATGAAGGGAGACATTACCTATGAAGAAGATCGTTTTGGCTTGCGGTGCTGGCGCTGCTACTTCCACGCTTGTTGCCCAGAAGGTCGCCACCCTGCTCGACGCCAACGGTTACGCCGACAAGTACGAGATCGTGCAGTGCGCCATCTCCGAGGCCAAGGATTACTGCGACGAGGGCGCTGACCTGCTGATCGCCACCACCGTTGCCCCCGAGGGCCTCACCTGCCCGTACGTGAGCGGCGTGCCCTTCATGACCGGCATGAACCGCGTCGCTGCCGAGAAGGCCGTTCTCGACGTTATGGCTCAGTAGGCGCTGTCTGTATGAATGAGCAGAACGCCAATCCGGTCGAGCTCTTTGGCATGCGCGTTGCCCATGTGGGCATCAACGCCACCGACCCGGCAGACGCCCTGGAGATCGCGGAGTTGTTCTCGACAATGATGGGCCTGCCCGTCATCGAGACCCCCGTTTCGTACTTTAACGATTCGCTGGTCGAGATCATGAAGCAGAACGGTCGTGGCGCCAAGGGCCACATCGGCTTTGCCGTCAACGACATCGATGCGGCCGAGAAGTGGTTTGCCGAGCGTGGGCTCGAGGTCAACGAGGAGTCGCGCGTGCTGCTGCCCGACGGTGGCACCAAGCTCGTGTACTTTAAGCGCGAGTTCGCCGGCTTCGCCGTGCACCTGTGCCGCGAGTAGCGCACAAGCTGCCATAGCTGGCAAAAAGGGATAGGGCCGCGTGGCCCTATCCCTTTATTTATGCCGAGGGGCTTCCTACCGCGGCAGGCGAATCGTAAAGCGGCTGCCGACGCCCTCGACTGAGGTCACGCCAATGACACCGCCATGGCTATCGACGATCCACTTGGCAATGGCAAGCCCCAGACCCGAGCCCTGCGCGCCGGCATCGCGTGCGTTGTCGGCGCGGTAGAACCGTTCAAACGCGTGAGCTGCGGATTCCTGGTTCATGCCGATGCCCTCGTCCTCAACACTTATGTCGATCGTGCCCATGCCCGCATCGGGCGTTATGCCAAATGTGACGGTCGTTCCCGCACCCGAGTACTTGGCGGCGTTTTGCACGATCACGCGCAGAGCCTGCTTCACGAGCGCCACGTCGACGGGCGCGTCGCAGCGCGGGTCGCTGACAAGTGCAGCGTCAAAGGCCAGCCGATACGTGTGCTCGGTATCGATCATCTGCGATTCCTCGCATACCTCGCCGACCAGTGCGGCCAGGTTGGTATGCGCACGCCGCAGGACCGTACGCCCGGCATCGCCGCGCGCCAAAAACAGCAGCTGCTCCACGAGCTCTTGCATGTGCTCGCTTTCGGCCTTAAGGGACGCGATGGATTCCGCCAGCACGTCCGGGTCGTCTTTGCCCCAGCGGTCGAGCATGTTTACGTAGCCCTGAATCACCGCGATGGGCGTGCGCAGCTCGTGACTTGCATCATTGACAAAGCGCATCTGCTGCAGCTTGGCCTCTTGCATCTGGCGCAGCAGGCGGTTGAGCGCGACCTCGATGCTTGCCAGGTCGGCGTCGCCGGTGGTGACGCTCGGCGAGTCGAAACTTGCGCGTTCGATGGCCTGCTCCAGCGTTTCCATCTTGCCGCCGGCGAGTTGCATGCGGCCGAGCTCATCCACGCGCAAGGCCAGGTCGTTGAGTGGTGCCATGGTACGGCGCACGCGGCGGGCGCCGCCGAGCATGTTGAGCATGCTGATGACCTGCCAACCCACAACGGCAAGGTAGAGAGGCCATAGCGTGACGAGGTACTGCGCGAGGGGGAAAGTCTTGGTGGTGCGCGCAAGCTCGACGGTATAGGTGAGCGTTGTCAGGTCCCAGCCGCGCGCGGGCGTCAGCGTCATGCCGCGAACGGTGGCGCTGGGGATCCATCCTGCGGTAAACGCGCCGTTGGGCAGCGTCTGGTTGTATCCATAGACAAGGATCGCCGCCACAATCACTACTAGCAGCAGGTCGAGCCAAACGTAGCTCATCAGGCGGCGCCACATATAGCCCCAGTTGATGGCGCGGGCGATGGAGGTGACGCGCTTGGCCTCGGCGTTACGCACGGCAGACATAGCCCACCCCGCGCACGGTCTGGATGATGCGGGCGCCGCCGGCGTCTTCGATCTTGGCGCGCAGGTGCGCGATGTGTACGTCGACGTTGTTGGTGTCGCCCACGTATTCGTAGCCCAGCGCCTCGTGCGCGATGCGCTCACGCGTGAGCACGGTTTCGGCATGTACCATAAGCAGGGCGAGGACGTCGAACTCGCGAGCCGTCAGCACGATGGACGAGCCGCCGACCGTGACTTCGCGGCGGTTGGGGTCGAGCGCAACCGAGTCAACGGTAAGTGCGGCGGGGGAGGGCGTGGCAGCGGTCTGGACCGTGTCGGTTGCCGGGGACATTGTGGCGATACCGGCGGCCGTGTCGCTCGCTACGCCAGCCCCGGCGCTGGCGCCGCCAACGCCCGAAGCCGCCCGCACGGCCTCCGAGCGCTTCAGCGCCACGCGGATCCGTGCGAACAACTCCTCAATCGCAAATGGCTTGGTCAGGTAATCGTCGGCGCCGGCATCGAGTCCGGCAACCTTGTCCATCACGGCATCGCGCGCGGTGACCATAATCACTGGCACATCCTTGTGCTTGCGGACACGCCGCAAGACCTCCATGCCGTTGAGCTGCGGCAACAGCACATCGAGCAGAATCAAATCGTAGTCGCGCTCCAGCGCCAGGTCCACGGCGGTGCGGCCGTCGGCGGCGTGCTCCACCTGGTAGCCCTCGTGCTCCAGCTCGAGCGTCACAAAGCGGGCGATTTTCTCCTCGTCCTCTACGATCAGGATCCGTGCCATGCGTGCCCCCGTCTGCGACTACTTGTCGTCGTTGAGATTTTGCTTGATGTCGTCCGCGGCGTCGGCGGCGTGATTCATAAGGTTGTTGATGCTGCCGGGCACGTCGCCGTCGCTGTCGATGCGGTAGCGCATGCCAAAGAACAGGCCAATCAGCATCAGCCATATCGTGGCGCCCCAGGCAAACAACGCGACGATGGGGATCAGGATGGGGATGTTGAGGATGATCGCATCGCGGCGCGTGGCGATAAACTTGGTGTCCAGGCTCAGGCGGAAGAGCTTTTTGAGGTACTCCCACACGCTGTCCATCTTCTTGGAGAAGTCGGTCTTTTCGCTCGACTTTTCGTAGGCGGCCTGTGCGGCGACCATCTCGGCCGAGGGCTCATCGACTGGCGCGGACTCGGTGGCGGCGTGCGCCGATGTGGTCTGCGTCTTGCCCTGCGACTCGAGCCAAATGATGGCGTCCAAAACGTTGCCGTCGGCGGCGTCGAGCGCGGCCTTGGCATCGGTGTAGCTCACGTTGCACTTGGTGCGGATGGTTTCAACTTTTTCGAGGTCGTCCATGACCTGTCCTTTCGTTCGATGGGCGCGACGCCGGGCGATCTACCCGGGTGCGAGCGTTGCGTTCGGCGGCCTGCGTGGCGCCGCCCCGCCCTTGGTCGAACTCTATAGTGCAGGTTATAGATTAAGCGATTCTTGAGCCAAGATTAATGTTGGATGAGTTTTTGGGTGGCGGTGGGAAAAAGTATTAGACCTCGATGGCGGGAGATGGTGGGCCGGTATCAAGCTGGCGTCAGAAATGAGATAAGCAAGGTGTATGGATCGCACGGATCAAAATTACGTTGCAAAAGTATGAAAACATCCTACAATTGCAACATGAAGTACTTTAGCAACATAGCGGCGATAAGCGAGCTTTCCGAGAGCGAGGGCGTGTTCACCACAGCTCAGGCGGCTCGCATGGACATCTCTCGAGATGCGCTGGCACACTCATGCCGTGCGGGTCGTCTTGAGCGGATATGCCACGGCGCCTACCGGATGGCTGGAACACAGCGCCGAGACACCGACGAGCTCAACGCTTTTTGGAAGCTCACCAATCCTTCCCTTTGCGCGTGGGAGAGAAAGCGCCAGTGGGATGGCATTGCCGTGAGCGGTACGACTGCGGCGAACCTACAGCAAATGGGCGATTTCTATCTGTCCCCCTACAGAATGACCGCATCCATGCGCATCAATACAAGAAACGAATCCCTTTCTTTTGCAAAGCGCGAGATTGCTGAGCAGGATATCGTTTGGCTCGACGGCCTGCCGGTAACCAAACCCGAGCGCACGCTTGTCGATCTTTGTCTCGATTGCGAGGAT
>URMR01000029.1 GCA_900548935.1 uncultured Collinsella sp. | reverse complement strand
TTGTAGTGATGAGAAGGCAGGCTGATGCTATTTAACATCAGTCTGCCTTCTAAACTGGGTATACTGATGCAAAAGACGAGGGCGAGGAGGTCGCGTATGTCTACTGCAACGGTTAAGCCTACGACGGTTCGCATCGAAGAGGGGCTCAAGGAACAGGCGACTGAGTTCTTGGATACGGTTGGTCTGAGTCTCAATTCGTATCTCAACCTTGCTGTTCGGCAGCTGGTAAATCAGCGAAAGATTCCTTTTGAGATCGTTGGTCGATCCGAAGTTCCCAACGAGGCGACGAGGCGCGCCATGGTGATTGCCGAGGCTCATGAGTTGGGGATTTTGCCGGACGACAGCCCGTCATTCACTAACGCTGATGAGCTTATATCGTTCCTCGATGAGGACTAGCGATGTTTGAGATTAAAGTCGAGGCTCAGTTTAAGGCGGATTACAAACGGACGATGCGCATCCATCCGCAGCTAAAAACCGAGTTTAAGGCGGCAGTCGCAGAGCTTGCAGCTCGCGGCTCGCTTCCCGCGGAATATGGCGCCCATGAGCTTTCAAACCCGGGCGGCAATTACAACGGCCACATCGATTTCCATCTATCCGATGGCTTGGTCGACGTGGTCGTTCTGTACTTGCCGCATAAGACTAATCCTGTGATCCGACTGGTCAGAATGGGCTCGCATGAGGAACTGTTCCAGGGCCCGCAGGGCTGATTGACGATTTCTAAGTTGCGGTGGAATAGGGATTGATTTGCGGCTGATGAGCCAAAAACAGTCCCTATTCCACCGCAAGTGGTAAAGGTGCCCCTAGTGGATGGGCTGGTAGCGGGGGCAGTAGCTGATTGCTATGGCGTCGACGCCTACGTGGGTGGCGATGGTGCAGCCGATGGGGCCGGTGCCGGCGTCTACGTAGTTCTGGCCTGCGAGCGCTTGGTTGACGAGATCCTGCTCCTCGGCGGCGCCGGTCGTGAGCACGCGCACGCTGGAGCCCGGATGCTCGGTCAAAAATGCGAGGCAATCGGCCATGGTGTTGGCGACGATGCGCTTGGCGCCGCGGCCCTTCTTGATGGCCTTGATCTCGCCCGATTTCCACTCCGGCGAAACGGCCAGGCGGATGTTGAGCATCTGCGTCAGCTGGCCAGCGAGCTTGGGCGCGCGGCCGTTCTTAACGAGGTTTTCGAGCGTGCGGGGAATCAGCAGCAGGTGGGCGTCGGGCAGCGTTGCGCGGATCTGCGCCTCGGTCTCGTCCAGGCTGCGGCCGTCCTCGCGCATGGCCAGCGCGTACTCCACCAGCAGGCCCTCGGCGCCCGAGCCGGTGCGCGAATCGATGCAGCGCACGTCGAGCTCGTGGGTATCGGCAACCTGGCACGCGTTGGCGTAGCAGGCAGACCACTCACTGCACAGCGAGATAAAGATGGCGCTGTCGTGGCCGTCGGCGAGCACGCGATCAAAGAGTGCCTTGAACTCGCCGGCGCTCGGCTGCGAGGTGTGCGGCAGCTGCTCGGAGCCGGCCATGCGCGCGACGTATTCCTCGGCGGTAATCTGCACCTGGTCGAGCAGGTCCTCGCCCTCGATAATCACATGCAGCGGAATCACGTAAATGCCGAGCTCTTGGGCGCGGGCGGGGGAGATGTCCGACGTGGAGTCGGTTATGATGGCAAAAGACATAATTGCACCTTTCGTTGGGGCGCTTGCGCGCCGCCTTCTGAGAGCAAAGTGCGACAAGTATAGTAGAGTCGTTCCACATTACTAGGTTTAAATGTTGAATAGTCAACAGTTTGAAGTGTCGGTGTGGAAATCGTCAACTGGGGAAGAGGAATGCCGATGGAGGCGTTGAAGATAGGCAAACGGCCGGTCGTGCTGTTCGATTTTGACGGCACGGTGGCAGATACGGGCCGGGCGGTGATGACCTCGACGCGCAAGACGCTGGCTGCGCGCGGGTTTTCTGAGGCGCAGATGGGTGACCTGCGTCGCATGATCGGGCCGCCCCTGTGGAAGAGCTTTCACGACTTTTACGGCTTTTCCCGCGAGGAGTCGCTGGTGGTGGCCGACGAGTATCGCGCCTTTTTTGATGAACTGGGACCGGAGGAGTACCCCGTGTTCGATGGGATCCCCGAGCTGCTGGATGGGTTGGTCGCCCAAGGCAAGCGTATGGCCGTGGCGACGTCGCGCATGGAGGCCAAGTGCATCAACATGGTGCGTGAGCTCGGGCTCTCTCAGTTTGAGGCAGTGGTTGGCATGAATCCGCCGCAGGGTCGCGAGACCAAGGCCGATTCGGTCCGCGATGCCTTGGCGGCGCTCGGCGCGACGGCCGACGATGCCGTGATGATCGGCGATCGCTTCAACGATGTGGAGGGTGCGCACGCGATGGGCGTGCCGTGTATCGGCATCTATTCGGGCGCGGCGGCGCCGGGCGAGCACGAGGCGGCGGGTGCCGATGCAGTGGTGCACTCGGTGGCCGAGCTTGCTAAACTTTTCGCTATCTAATGACGTAATGTGAGGGGCGGGCGTGCCCGCTGCTCATTGGTAAGGAGGTCGTCCATGAATCAGGTGGAGCAGAGCGTTGCCGAGTATGTCGACGAGGTCTGGGAAGATGTCGTCGCCGATATCGAGCAGCTGGTGAGTTATCCGTCCGTGGCCGTTGCTGCTGATGCGGAGCCCGGCGCGCCGTTTGGCCGCCCGGTCCGTGACGCGCTCGATTGCGCGCTCGGCATCGCGCAGAAGCTCGGCTACCGGACGAGCGACGACGAGGGCTATGTGGGCATTGCCGATATCCCTGGCCGCGGCGACAAGCAGCTTGCGACCATCTGCCATGTGGACGTGGTGCCCGCCGGCCCTGGTTGGAACACCGACCCGTTTGCGATGGAGCGTCGCGAGGGCTGGCTGCTCGGCCGCGGCGTGATCGACGACAAGGGCCCGGCGGTGCTGTCGCTCTACGCTGGCGCTTATCTGCTCAAACACGGCATTGTGCCGCGCTACACCTTCCGCGCGCTGCTGGGCTGCGATGAGGAAGTGGGCATGTCCGACGTTCACCATTATCTGGGGAACCACGCAGACCCCGACTTTTTGTTTACGCCTGATGCCGAGTTCCCGGTCTGCAATGCCGAGAAGGGTCAGTTTGGGGCGACGTTTGTGAGCCCCAAGATCGACGGCGGGCGCATCGTATCGTGGAGCGGTGCCGAGGCGAGCAACGCCATTCCGTCGCAGTCTATCTGCGAGCTCGCGATTGCCGCCGATGAGCTGCCGGCGCCCGTTGAGAACGCCGACCGCCTGGAGATTACGGCACTCGATAACGGGCATGCGCAGATTTTCGCCCACGGCATTGGCGGTCATGCCTCGATGCCCGAGGGAACGATCAATGCCGTCAGCCTGATCGTGGCGTATCTGCGTGAGGCCGAGGACGCGTTTGGTGCCCGTGACGAGCGCCTGCTGACGCCTGCCGAGCACGAGTTTGTCAAGTTTCTGGCATTTGTGCATGCGGACGCCTATGGCCGCGGCCTAGGTATCGACGCGACGAGTCCGGCGTTTGGCCCGCTCACCTGCAACCCCGGCGTCATCCGTGTGGCGGATGGCCACATCGAGCAGGTCATCGACGTGCGCTTCCCCGATAGCACCAGTGCCGATACCATCTGCGAGCAGCTCGAGCCGCTCGTGGGCCGTTTTGGCGTGACGTATCGCGTGGATCGTGCAAAGGTGCCGTTCTCGGTGTCTGCCGACGATCCGGCCGTGAGGGCGCTTATCGATACCTATAACGAGTTTACGGGCAAGCATGCCGAGCCCTTTGCCATGGGCGGCGGCACGTACGCGCGCAACTTTGCCCGCGCCGTATCGTTTGGCCCCGAGGAGACCGGCCTGGAGCTGCCCGCATGGGGCGGCCAGATGCACGGCCCCAACGAGTGCGCCAACGAGGAACAGCTCAAGCAGGCGCTCAAGATTTATATTGTTGCGATTCTCCGCTTGAACGAGCTGGAGCTTTAAGGTTACGCGGTTTTACCAATCTAAGTTGCGGTGGAATAGTTCCTAGAATCGGCTGCCTGACAGCCAAACAGGAACTATTTCACCGCAACTGCTTTTTATCGGTGTAAAAGGTGGGTCATGCTTGGTGGCGGGTTTGTTATTCGTTTGTAAAGCCGAGCCGCGCTTGCGGTAAGGGTCTATCAAATGCCCGTAAGAAACCGCAGTTGGCGCGGGCGCCGCCCGGTCGGGGCCGTATCTTTCCAAACAGCAAAGCGGGCGGGGTGCCCGCGAGTCGCATGTATGAAAGGAAGATCATGCTCGATCAGGCTTATTCTCGTCGTCAGTTCCTCGGCCTCGCTGGTGGTCTTGCCAGCTTTGTGGGCCTCGGCCTCGTTGGCTGCGGCGGCGCAGGCGCTTCCAATGCTGCCGACAAGGGCAGCGCCGCTGCCGCTGCCGAGTCCGTCGCCGGCGAGGTGACCTACGACGGCGCCTCCTCGTTCCAGGCTCTCGTCGAGGCCGCTGCCGAGAAGTTCATGGACGCCAACCCCGATGTCTCCGTCTCCGGCTCGGGCAACGGTTCGGGCAAGGGCCTGACCGCTGTTGCCGCCGGCACCGTCACCATCGGTAACTCCGACGTCTTCGCCGAGACCAAGCTCGAGGCCGACCAGGTCAAGAACCTCGTCGACCACGAGGTCGCCGTCGTGGGCATGGGCCCCGTCGTCTCCAAGAACGTGACGGTCGACGACCTGTCCCTCGAGCAGCTCAAGGGTATCTTCTCCGGCCAGATCACCAACTGGAACGAGGTCGGCGGTGACGACGCCACCATCGTCGTGCTCAACCGCAAGGCCGGCTCCGGTACCCGCGCCACCTTCGAGGCCGCCGTCTTTGGCGACGAGGCCGTCGACTTTAAGGGCGACGCCGAGCTCGACAAGTCCGGCGATGTCCAGACTCAGATGGGCAGCACCGACAACGCCATCTCCTACCTCGACTTCTCGCACTTCGATGACTCCAAGTTCAACGCCATCAAGGTCGAGGGCGTGGAGCCCAAGAGTGCAAACGTCACCGACGACTCCTTTAAGATCTGGGCTACCGAGCACATGTACTGCGCAAAGGACGCCGACGACGCCACCAAGGCATTCCTGGAGTTCATGCTTTCCGACGATGTCCAGGGCAAGCTCGTCGAGGAGCAGGGCTTTATCCCCGTCTCTGCCATGAAGGTCGTCAAGGACGCCAGCGGCAAGGTCTCCGCTAAATAAGTAACCGCCCCGGAAAGGTTTGCAATGGCAAAACAGCTGCCAAAGCGCGACCTTGAGAACGTGGGCCTGGGCGTCACGGGCGCGTGCGTAGCGCTCGTGACGCTTGTTGTTGCCGCGCTCATCTTTATGGTCGCCCAAAAGGGCCTCTCGGCTTTTCTCAAGGACGGCGTTTCGGTCGTCGAGTTCTTTACCGGCGCCAAGTGGGACCTGGCCAACACGGCTAAAAACGGCCTGCCCTACACCGGCGCCCTGCCTCTGATCGTCACCTCGTTTGCGGTCATGGTGCTCTCCACGCTCATCGCGCTGCCCATCGCCATCGGCTCTGCCATCTTTGCGGTCGAGATTCGACCTAAGTTTGGTTCCAAGATCTTTCAGCCGCTTATTGAGCTTTTGACCGGCATTCCCTCGGTCGTCTTTGGCCTCATCGGTTTTCACGTGGTTGTCGGCCTTATGAAGAGCGTTTTCCACGTGAGCACGGGCCTGGGCATCTTGCCCGGCGCCATCGTGCTGGCCGTCATGATCCTGCCGACCATGACTACGCTTTCGGTCGATGGCCTGCGCGCCGTGCCCGATAGCTACCGTCAGGGCTCGCTCGCTCTGGGCTACACCCGCTGGCAGACCATCTGGCACGTGGTGCTCAAGTCCGCCATGCCGTCGCTCATGACCGCGGTCATCCTTGGCATGACGCGTGCCTTTGGCGAGACGCTCGCCGTGCGTATGGTCATCGGCGGCATCGAGGCCATGCCGACGTCGCTGCTGTCGCCGGCCTCGACCATCACCACCACGCTCACCACGTCTATGGCGGTCTATGCCGAGGGCTCGGCCCAGGACGATGTTCTGTGGGCGCTCGGTCTGCTGCTGATGGGCATGAGCCTCATCTTCATCCTGATCATCCATCTCATCGGGCGCAAGGGGGCGAAGGCTCGTGGCTAGCACGCGCATCCATATCGACGAGGCGAGATTCGGGCGCGTCCAAAATCAGGACCGCATCGCCACGGGCGTGCTGACGGCGATCGTCGCCATCGTCATGCTCGTCGTCATTTCCATGGTGGCCTATATCCTGTTCGAGGGCATCTCGACGCTGTTCCAGCCGGGATTTCTCACGCAGCCCGCGCGCGCCAACGGTACCCAGGGCGGCGTACTCTACCAGCTGTTCGACTCATTCTATCTGCTGCTGATCACCCTGATTATTTCGGTGCCCATCAGCCTGGGCGGCGCGGTCTTCCTGGTTGAGTACGCGCCGGACGGGCCCATCCGCGACATCGCCTCCACCGCCATCGAGACGCTGTCCTCGCTGCCTTCCATCGTCGTCGGCATGTTCGGCTTCCTGGTGTTCTCGGTGCAGCTGGGCTGGAAGTACTCCATCATCTCCGGCGCCGTCGCGCTCACCATGTTCAACATCCCCATCCTGGTGCGCGTGATCCAGCAGGCGCTCGAGGACGTGCCACAGGCCCAGCGCGATGCGTGCCTGGCCATGGGCCTCACTCGCTGGGAGGCCACGCTGCACATCCTGATTCCCGAGGCCATGCCCGCCATCGTGACGGGCATCGTGCTTTCGGCCGGCCGCGTGTTTGGCGAGGCGGCGGCACTGCTCTTTACCTCGGGCATGAGCTCGCCGGTGCGTCTGAACTTCTTGAGCTTTAACCTGTCGAGCCCCACCTGCGCCTGGAACGTGTTCCGCCCCGGTGAGTCGCTCGCCGTGCACATCTACAAGATTTACGGCGAGGGCAGCCCTGAGGCTCAGCAGATCGTTTGGGGCACCGCAGCGCTGCTGATGATCTGCGTGCTGCTGTTTAACGTAGTTGCCCGTATCGTGGGCAAGCAACTGGCAAGGAAGATGACGGCCGAATGAGCGAGATGAAAGCAACGACCGCAACCGAAGCGGCATCGTCCGAGACCCAGGACTTCCTGTCGAGCGTGGGGGAGAGCGAGAAGCGCGTTCGCGTGAGCGGCAAGGCCGTGAGCGACGAGGTCGTGCTCTCTACCAAGGACGTCAACGTGTACTATGGCGACCACCATGCGCTGCACGATACGTCGCTCGACTTTCACAAGGGCGAGATCACGGCGCTCATTGGGCCTTCGGGCTGCGGTAAGTCGACCTTCTTACGTAGCCTCAACCTCATGAATCGCGAGATTCGCGGCTGCCGCGTGGAGGGCGAGATCAGCTACCGCGGGCGCAACGTGAACACCAAGACCGAGAACACGTACGAGCTGCGTCGCTCCATTGGCATGGTGTTTCAGCAGCCCAACCCTTTCCGCAAGTCCATTCGCGACAACATTACGTTTGCGCCCAAGCGCCACGGCATCACCGACCGCGACGAGCTTGATCGTATGGTCGAGGAGAGCCTGCGTGGTGCGGCACTGTGGGACGAGGTCAAGGACAAGCTCGACAAGAGCGCCTACGCGCTTTCGGGCGGCCAACAGCAGCGTCTGTGCATTGCACGCACGCTGGCGCTCAACCCCGACGTGATTTTGTTTGACGAGCCCTGCTCGGCGCTCGATCCCATCTCGACGCTGGCGATCGAGGACCTCATGTCATCGATTGTGGCCGAGCGTGCCATCGTCATCGTGACGCACAACATGGAGCAGGCGTCGCGTGTGTCAAACCGAACGGCGTTCTTCTACATGGGCGATATGGTCGAGTACGACGAGACCGACGAGATTTTCCAACGGCCCAAGGATAAGCGGCTGAATGATTACCTCACCGGCATGTTCTCCTAGTCCGGGACATGCTTGAGGCCCGCGGCGGCCACGGTTGCCGCGGGACTGATTGGAGAGGCGGGTCATCTCTTGCGGGAGATGGCCCGCCTTTTTGTGTCGTGTGCGCCCCGCCTTTTCGCTGCTATCATGGACAACGTTGAATTTCTACGAAGGAGCAGGGCATATGGCGATTCTTTTGGGATGCGATTCCGTCAGCCTAGAGTTTCCCACCAAGCATATTTTCGATAGCGTGACGCTCGGCGTGGGCGAGGGCGACCGTATTGGTATCGTCGGCAAAAACGGCGACGGCAAGTCGACGCTGCTAAGCGTGCTCGCCGGCACGCTGGAGCCCGACGACGGCCGCGTGACGCACCGCCGCGACACCACGATCGGATTGCTCGGCCAAAAGGACAACCTCGTTGATACCGACACCGTGCATCATGCCGTCGTCGGCGACACGCCCGAGTACGAGTGGGCGTCGAGCCCGCGTACGCGCCAGATCCTGGCCGGCCTCATCAGCGATGCGCCCTGGGAGGGCACGGTGGGCGAGCTTTCGGGCGGCCAGCGCCGTCGCGTGGACCTCGCGCGCCTGCTGATCGGCGACTACGACGTGCTCATGCTCGACGAGCCCACCAACCACCTGGACATGCGCACCATCAACTGGCTCGCGCGCCACTTAAAGGCCCGCTGGCAGCGCGGTCAGGGCGCCATGCTCGTGGTCACACACGATCGCTGGTTCTTGGACGAGGTCTGCACCAGCATGTGGGAGGTCCACGACGGCCAGGTCGACCCCTTCGAGGGCGGTTACTCCGCATATATCCTTCAGCGCGTAGAGCGCGACCGCATGGCCGCGGTTACCGAGGAGCGCCGTCGCAACATGGCGCGCAAGGAGCTCGCGTGGCTAAGCCGCGGTGCCCAGGCGCGCTCCACCAAGCCCAAGTTTCGCGTGGATGCCGCTCGCGAGCTCATCGCCGACGTACCGCCTGTACGCGACGAGCTGGAGCTCAAGCGCCTCGCCGTGAGCCGCCTGGGCAAGCAAGTTATCGACGTGGTCGACGTGGACGCCGGCTATGCGGACACCGATGGCGCGCCCAAGCAGGTGCTCTCCGACGTGACCTGGCTCATCGGCGCGGGCGACCGCTATGGTCTTTTGGGCGAGAACGGCGCTGGCAAGTCGACGCTGCTCGATGTGATTCAGGGCAAGATTGCGCCCACGCGCGGCCGCGTGAAGATTGGCCAGACAGTGCGTTTTGGCGTGCTGTCGCAACAGCTCGAGGAGCTCGAACCCTACATGGGCGATACGATCCGCGAGGTGCTCGGCAACTATAAGAAGTACTACGTCATCGACGGCAAGGAGACCTCGCCCGAGAAGCTCTGCGAGCGTCTGGGCTTTACGACCCAGCAGCTCTGGAGCCGCATCGGCGATCTTTCGGGCGGCCAGCGCCGTCGCCTGTCGCTGTTGCTGACGATCCTGGACGAGCCCAACGTGCTCATCCTGGACGAGCCCGGCAACGACCTGGATACCGACATGCTCGCGATTGTCGAGGACCTGCTCGACGGCTGGCCCGGCACGCTGATCCTGGTGACGCACGACCGCTTCTTGATGGAGCGCGTGACCGACCAGCAGTGGGCGCTGCTCGACGGTCACCTGACGCATATGCCTGGCGGCGTCGACCAGTACCTGCGCCTGTGCAACGCTACTGCCGAGGGCGAGCCCGTGGGCGCACCGAGCGCCAAGACCGGCACGTTTGACACCGGTGCCGCGGCGGCTGCGGCCGAAAAGCCCAAGTCGAGCGGCCAGCCCAATGGCCTTTCCAACGCCGAACGCCAGAAGCTCCGCCGCGAGGTGAGCTCGCTCGAGCGCAAAATGGAGACGCAGCGCGCACGCGTGGAGGAGGCCGAGGCTGCGATGGCCCAGGTCGACCCCACCAATTACACGGCGCTGGGCGAGCAGCAGGCAAAGATTGACGAGGCTCACGCCGCCATGGACGAGCTGGAGATGGCTTGGCTCGAGGCGAGCGAGAAGCTCGAGGGCGAGGAGTAGGCAAGGATGATCAAGGCCGCATTTTTCGATATCGACGGCACGTTGCTGAGCTTTAAGACCCATCGGATTCCGGCGTCGGCGCAGCAGGTGCTCGATAGCTTTCGCGAGCAGGGGATTGCGTGCATAATCGCCACGGGTCGCCCGACCTACCAGATGCCGGATTGGCTGTTCGACTTGGGTTGGGATGCGTACATTACGCTTTCGGGTCAGCACTGTTTTGACGCTGACGGCGTTTACCGCAGCTGCCCGATCGATCCGGACGACGTTGCGGTGATTGTGGACCAGGTGGCGCAGGGACGCTACGACTCACTGTGCATGCAGGGCGAGAATTCGTTTGTGAACCGTCTGTCCAAGCGCGTGGTGGCGGCTGCCGACAATGCCGGAATCTCGTATCACGAGGAGCCTTTTGAGCATGCTTTCGACGCGCCGGTTTACCAGTTCTGCGCCTTTGTGGACCCGGCCGACCAGGGCATAGTTACCGATGTCCTGTCGCATTCTACAACCACGCGCTGGTGCGATCTGTTCTGCGACATTATTCCGGCCAACGGCGGCAAGGACCTGGGCGTGGCGGCGACGCTGGATCGCCTGGGCATCGACGCGAGCGAGGCGATTGCCTTTGGCGACGGCGAGAACGATTTGCCGATGTTTTCTGCCGTGGGCACGAGCGTGGCCATGGGCAACGCGCAGGACACGGTGAAATCTGCGGCGACCTATGTGACGAGCGCCGTGGACGACGACGGGATCTATAACGCCGCCAAGCACTTTGGGCTGCTATAGCTGCGGCTCGGCACTTGGGGACGTTCCTTTTCTGCCGGCAGCTGGGGACACTCCCTGCGCGTTGCGTGTTGCGTGTTGTGTCGCCCTGCTTGCTCCGCGCATTTTGTGAAACACGGCTAACTTTTTAAATAACGTAGTAAGACATGGGCAACTTTTGCGGTAAAGTGAATCAAGCAAAAGTATCCAAAGGCTAACTAGAAGCCATCGCGAAAGGCGGCCCATGGCCCTGCGTGAATCCGGAGAAGACTATCTCGAATCTATTTATGTGCTCTCGGAGCGCCAAGGCATCGTTCGATCGATTGACGTTGCCGAATACCTGGGAGTAACCAAAGCAAGCGTCTCTAAAGCCATGGCGGCCTTGGAGAGCACCGGCTACGTGGAGATGGGCAAACGCGATGTGCATCTGACGGAACGCGGTCTTGAGGTTGCCCGCCAAATGTGGGAGCGCCATTGCTTTTTTGTAGGGCTGCTCGAGGACGCAGGCGTAGCGTCTGAGGTTGCCTCGCAAGAGGGCTGCCACATGGAGCATTGCCTGAGCGAGGAGAGCTTTGAGAAGCTAAGGTCGATGCTGGGGAGGGATGGTGCTTCGGCGCCAACAACGACCGACTAGCGCTCCCGCAGCGGCGCGCCTCCCGCGCCAAAGGCGCGGGACAGCGACCGGGACCAGTAGCCCTACCAACTAAGTCCAACTCAGACAAGGAACCCCGCCAGCAAGCGATGCCCAAGAACCACCAGCAACGTCACCGCAGGCTGGGGCCGGGCTTGGTTTTGAAAACATTCCGTAGACCAGAAGTGCCCCCGTTCGTAGCTCCGAAGGAGCAGAACGGGGGCACTTCATTGGTCGAGGACGTTTTCAAAACCAAGCCCGGCCCCAACCGGAGGGACTACGGACGCTACAGGTTCTTGACACCCATCGCGCGCATGGCGTTCAGGATGGCGATGATCGCCACGCCCACGTCGCCGAACACGGCGAGCCACATATTGGCGATGCCCAGCGCTGCCAGCACAAGGATCAGAAACTTAATGCCCAGCGCAAAGATGATGTTCTGCCAAACAATCGCCATGGTCTTGCGCGCCACGCGGATCGCGCGGGAAATGTTGGAAGGCTTGTCGTCCATGAGCACGACGTCGGCGGCTTCAATTGCGGCGTCCGAGCCCATGGCGCCCATGGCAATGCCAACGTCTGCGCGCGTGAGCACGGGTGCGTCGTTGATGCCGTCACCCACAAAGGCGAGCTTGCCCTTGCCCGATTCGGCCTCCAGCAATGCCTCCACGCGCTCGACCTTGTCGCCTGGCATGAGCTGTGCGTGGAACTCGTCGAGCCCCAGCTGCTTTGCCACGGCGGCTGCTACTTCCTCGCGGTCGCCCGTGAGCATGACGGTGCGCTTGATGCCGGCGGCGTGCAGGTCGCGAATCGTTTGCTCTGCATCGGTTTTAACGGTGTCGGCAATTACGATGTGGCCGGCGTACGTGTCATCGACAAGTACATGGAGGATCGTACCGACGACCTCGCAATTGGGGGCGTCGATACCGGCCGCGGCAAGCATCTTGGCATTGCCGACGACGACATGCTTGCCGTCGATGGTCGCCGACACGCCGTGGCCCGCGTCATTGGCGGAATCCGTCACGCGCTTGGGGTCGAGCTCGCCCTGGAAGGCGGTGCGTACCGACTGCGCGATGGGATGGTCGGAGAATGACTCGGCAAGGGCCGCGACTTCGAGCAGCGACTGCTCGGTATAGCCTGCCTCGGGGTGTACCGCCACGACCGAAAACGTGCCGTTGGTGAGCGTGCCGGTCTTGTCAAAGACGACGGTGTCCACATCCGCGAGCGTCTCGAGGTAGTTAGAGCCCTTGATGAGGACGCCCAGCTTGGATGCGCCACCGATGCCGCCAAAAAAGCTGAGCGGCACGCTGATCACGAGCGCGCATGGGCAGCTGACGACCAGGAAGGTCAGGCCGCGCAGGATCCAGTCGGACCAGGCGCCGGTGACCAAGCCACCGCCGAGCGCGAGTACCGCGGCCGCGCCGGTGACAGCGGGCGTGTAGACGCGGGCGAAGCGCGTGATGAAGTTCTCGGTGCGTGCCTTCTTCTCACTAGCGTTTTCTACGAGCTCCAGGACGCGCGCGACGGTGGACTCGCCAAAGGGCTTGGTGGTGCGCACGTGGAGGAGACCCGTCATGTTGATGCAGCCGCTGATGATATCGTCTCCAGTTTTGGCCGGGCGGGGGACCGACTCTCCGGTAAGGGCGGCGGTATCGAGCTGTGTCTCGCCCTCGACAATGACGCCGTCGATGGGCACGCGCTCGCCGGGCTTGACGACGATGACGGTGCCGACGGCGATGTCATCGGGGAAGACCTGCTCGAGTGTGCCGTCGGGTTGCTCGACGTTGGCGTAGTCGGGCGCGATGTCCATCATGGCGCTGATCGACTTGCGGCTTTTGCCCACGGCATATGCCTGGAACAGCTCGCCAACCTGATAGAACAGCATGACAGCGGCACCTTCGGCCATGTGCGGGTCGGTGTCGGGGAAGAGTACCATGGCAAACGCGCCAATGGTCGCGACGGCCATGAGGAAGCTCTCGTCGAACGCCTTGCCGCGGCGGATGTTGTTGAACGCCTTCTGGAGCACGTCGTAGCCGGAAATTAAAAACGGCACGAGGAACAGTGCGAAGCTGGCGTAGATGTTGCCGGGTTCCCCAAATGCGATAGTGAGGGCGCCGAGCTCGTCGAGGGCATAAACAACGGCAAAAATGCCTAGCGCTACCAGGATACGGTTGCGCTTATGCTCAAGGGACTCTTTCTTTTTGCGCTTCTTCTTTTTCTTCTTGGGATTGGCGGTTGCCATGATTCAATCCTCCCATTTGAATGTATGAACACTCGCTCATATAATTTCGCGAGCAAAAACCACGGCAAGTGCGGCCTTGCAGGTTAGCGTAAACCTGGACTAGAGAACGATCTCGCAGTCGGGCTCGGCATCGGCGGTGAACTCCACGACGCGGTCGAGGACCTCGTCGAACTCGGCGTCGTCGGCCTCGAGCGTCAACTTCTGGGTCATAAAATTGACCGAAACGGACTTGACGCCATCGAGCTTGGCCAGCTCGTCCTGAAGCTCACGCGCGCAGTTGGCGCAGTCGATCTCGTCGAGCTTGAACTGCTTTTTCATGGTGGGTTCCTTTCCCTGTTTTTGTGGCTTGGGTGCAAGCCGCGCTGGTACCGTGGTTGATCGCTATTCGCAGATGTGGCTCATGCCCTGGTTGAGCATGGTATAGACGTGATCGTCGGCGAGCGAGTAAAGAATGTTGCGGCCGTCGCGTCGGAATTTAACCAGGTGCGACTGCTTGAGCGTACGCAGCTGGTGCGACACCGCAGACTGCGAGGTCTCGGTCGCTTCGGCGATATCTGCCACGCAGAGTTCGCGGCCCATGAGGGCGTAAAGGATCTTGATGCGCGTGGTGTCGCTGAAGACCTTGAACAGGTCGGCCAAGTCGTACAGCAACTCCTCGTCGGGAAGGTCCTCGGGCGAGCAGGTGGTGGGGACGTCGGGCACGATGGTGGTGTCGATGCCGGACTTTATTTCATCAGCGTGATCGCTCATTGCAATATCCTTTCATATGAACATGCGCTCATATAACTCACTTTCGAGTATATGAGCGCATGTTCATATGTCAATATAATTCGTGAAATATTTTGCTATCGAATGGCACTGGTGGCGGCTAAGGGCATCGGTGGGCGCGAATAAGGCCGCTGATGCCAACGTGGGTACCTTAGCGACGTGCAAAAACGGGCCGATATCCACTTGGATATCGGCCCGCATTGCATCGCTTGAGGAGGACGTCTCGGCGTGTCGCTTTTGCACGAGGTGCTATGCCCCGGCAAGTATTGCTCGCGAATGGCACTTCTGCTTGGCAATCTACTTGGCAAACAGGTTCTTGAGGTTGAACTCGGCCTGCACCGTGCGGAGCATGAGGTCGGTGTCGTCGAGGCCCAGGTGCTGCTCGTTGGCGTCGGCGGCGAGGGTACCACGGCGGCGCGCCCAGTTCTCGAGCGCAGCGGGCGCGGACTCGCGGGGGAGCGAGCGCACGTCGGCATCCAGGCTGCGGCAGATCTGGCGCGAGTCGATGACGATGATCTTGCCTGCGCGGCGTGCCTCGGCGTAACCGTCCAGGTGGATTTTGAACCAGCTGTCCTCAAAGGCGGCGTTGTGCGCCATGTACGGGTACTTCTTCATAAGCTTGAGCAGCTGCTTCTGCAGCTCCTTGTTCTCGCGGAAGGGCGTTTTGCCGTCGATGTCGTCCCATGTGATGTGGTGGATATTCGACAGTGGCACATCCTCGCCGCGGTAGATGTCGGGCAGACCGCAGTAGTGCGCCTCGGCGTCGTGCGGGACGGCGTCGCTGGTGAGCTCCATGATCTCCCAGCCCACGTTGATGATGTAGCCGCGCTCGGGCGCGCGACCGGTGGTCTCGATGTCGATGCCGAGCACCGTGCCCTGGATAGGCTTGCGGGCATAGGCCACGCCGAGTGCGTCGCGGTCACCGCGGATCTCGCGCATGACGGACGCGGCGGTGCGCTTTTGCATCTTGCCGATGGCGGCGCAGGTGTCGGCGTCGGACAGACCGCGCGAAAGCGTTGCGGGCGTCACGTTGCGCAGTCGCGCCTCGCCAATCTGGTCGCACAGGTCGCGGTTTCGGTCGGCCAGGTCGCGCACGGTGGCAAAGTCGAAGCCGGGGTCGCCCTCGGCGGTAAAGTACTCGGTCTCGAGCACCTTGAGAGCCTCTTCGCCTTTCTGGCGCTCGGATTCCATGGCACCGTGATCGCCATAGATGAACATGGGGATAAACGGCTGGCGCTCGTATTCGAGTGCTTGTGATACGTTCATATGCTGCTCCTTGGACGGGCCGCGTCGTGCGGCTCGGGTTTGTCGAGTTATGGCGAGATGATAGTTTACCATGGGCAACTATTGGCATCGCGCCTAGGACAACTACAATACCCTAGTTGACCGCTAGGACTTTTACAATGCTGCCGAAAGACACGAAAGGTTCCATCCGTCATGGATTTGCTGATTGATATTCTGCTCGACGCCGGCAAGGACACGCTCTCGCTGGTACCGTTCTTATTGGTGACATATTTGGCCCTCGAGACCCTAGAGCACGTCGCGGGCGACAGCGTTAACGGCGCCATCAAGCGCGCCGGCGCCGCGGGTCCCGTGGTTGGCTCGTTGCTGGGCATGGTGCCGCAGTGCGGCTTTTCGGCAATGGCGGCCACACTGTACGCCGGTCGTGTCGTGACCTTGGGCACGTTGGTGGCGGTGTTCCTTTCGACCTCCGATGAGATGCTGCCGCTGTTGCTCGCCGAGCAGGTGCCCGTGCAGACCATGGCGATGCTTTTGGCTTCGAAGGCACTGATCGCGCTGATCACGGGCTTTATCGTGGACGCCGCCATT
>URMR01000028.1 GCA_900548935.1 uncultured Collinsella sp. | reverse complement strand
TCCCTGGATCTCCAGACGCTTGGCCTTGGTCTCCAGGTAGGTGGAGTAGTTGCCCTTGTACGGGTACAGGTGGCCGCGGTCGACCTCGCAGATCCACTCGGCAACGTTATCCAGGAAGTAGCGATCGTGTGTGACGGCCAGCACCGCGCCCTGGTAGTTGTGCAGGAAGTGCTCGAGCCACAGGATCGATTCGGCGTCCAGGTGGTTCGTGGGCTCGTCGAGCAGCAGCAGGTCGGGAGCCTCGAGCAGCAGCTTGCACAGGGCCACGCGACGGCGCTCGCCGCCGGAAAGTACGTTGACCGGCATGTCGGAATCGGGCAGCTGCAGGGCGTCCATGGCCTGGCCGAGCTTGGAATCGATATCCCAGCCGTCGGCGGCGTCGATCTCGTCCTGGAGCTTTCCCATCTCGGCCATGAGGGCATCCATGTCGCAGTCCGGGTCGCACATCTCCTCGCCGATCTTATTGAAGCGATCGACCTTGGCGATCATGTCGCCAAACGCCATGCGCACGTTCTCGATGACGGTCTTGTCATCGTCGAGCGGCGGCTCCTGCTGCAGGATGCCCACGGTGTAGCCGGGGGTAAGCCTGGCATCGCCGTTGGAGACCTCCTCGATGCCGGCCATGATCTTGAGCAGGGTCGACTTGCCCATGCCGTTGGGGCCCACGACGCCGATCTTGGCGCCGGGATAGAAGCTCAGGGTCACATCGTCAAGGATCACCTTGTCGCCATGGGCCTTGCGAGCCTGATACATCTGGTAGATAAACTCCGCCATATGCCTGTTTTATCCTTTCTACCTGCTGTTTTCCTATTCTTGTTTCGCTTTAGTGGAAACGAAATGGAAAAACCAGCTCTGAAACGTAACGAAAAGGGGCATGGTTGCCCACACCCCCTAATACTACCTAGGAAAAGTCCCCCGGAACATACTATGAACTGCGTACGCTAGTTTTCCGCAACCTTAACGAGCGGCTCGCTGCGATTTGCGCCACAGCAGATACGAGTAGACGTAGACGGCTCCGACCGAACCAAACGCCAGAACCGCAATCACCGCGGCGACGACTTCACTCGAAAGCACGCTGCCTGCCACGCCCATCACAATCAGGCCAATACCCAGCACCATAAAGCAGGCGCCGCCAAAACGCTGCGTACGGCGCCAGTTCTCGGGATCGGCAAGCGCCCAAGGTGTCTTGATGCCGAGCGTATAGTTCTGCTTCACACGCGGCAAGTAGTTGCCTACGCCGATGAACAGCAAACCGACAACACCGGAAATCAGCACGTTAACCGAACCGACCGCCGGCACCACGCCCCAGACCGTAAGCTCTCCCAGCCAGCTTATGGCACACATGAACAAGGTGAAGGCGATTACGAAGCCCTGATAGAACTTGCCCGAGGTTCGATATGCCTCACCTTTGGGATCGATGCGCGGCACCACGCAGAACATTGCGAGAAGCGCCAGAGGCAGCACGCCGAGCGCGGAGGCCATCCAGCTAGGACCCCAACCGTCGACGGCGCCGTTCGCGCCCCAGTGCGTGGGAATCTGCGCAGGCAAGCTCGGCATCACCATGAGGTGCGCTACGATATTGGCGACGCACAGAGCGACCAGCGCAATCCACACACGCCGCGATACCCCCGTGGCGTGAATGCCCTTGTTTTCGTTATTCATCCTTATCACCTTCCGTGTTTGTAAAGCCCATAAACCAGCCGATCAAGTCCTGCATGACGGTGGTGTTTAGGCTGTAAACGATGTTTTGGCCATGACGTTCGTCGGTCACCAACCCGGCGTTTTTGAGCGTCGCCAAGTGATGGCTCAACGACGGCTTGCTGATATCGAAATGCTCGGCAAGCTCCCCGGCCGTGCGATTGCCCTCGCGTAGCAGTTCCAAAATGCGACGCCGTGTAGGATCGGCTAGCGCTTTAAAACCCTCTCCCGGCATAAGACCTCCTCTCATCATCTCTCATGACGCGCACACTATACTCGATATTTAGATGTTTGTCTAACTATCTAATACAGGAACATCTATAGAACATTCGTTCGTATTTAGCTACAATGGAAGTTGAAGCAGATGGGCCAGCTCCCTCTACCCGAGAAGGAGATGGACTATGAGTATTGACGATGTCCTGACGTTGTTATTGCTTGTAATCGCGGCTGTGGAGCTCGGCATCCGCATTGGAGGTCGAGTGAAATAGCCGCCCCCGCGTAATGCGAAGACGGCCACTTCTCACGCCATAAACGTGTTTCGGAGTTGGCCAACCCGCTGCAACGGGTGCCATCTGCTTCAATCTTATGCGAATCCCGATCCCATTTCAACAAGCCCAAGGGCTCAAATGGAATCGCAATAATACCTATAATGGCGATAGCTAAAACACGACCGACTCTCCATCGGAGGATATCTATGACCGAAACCACAGCCGCAGCCGCCATCGAGACACGCGACACCAAGCTCGAGATTATCATGGGCCGCGAGGCACTCGATAAGCTCGCCGATGCTACGGCGCTGGTGCTCGGCTGCGGAGGCGTGGGCTCCAACTGCTGCGAGGCACTCGCCCGCGGCGGCATCGGTCATTTCGTCATTCTGGACAAGGACATCATCGCGCCCAGCAATATCAATCGCCAGGCCATCGCCTTTCACAGCACCGTCGGCAAGCGCAAGGTTGACGTGATGGAGGCCATGATCCACGACATCAATCCCGCCGCCACCGTCATCAAGCGCACCGAATACTTGCTGAGCGACAACATCGATGATTTCTTCGCGAGCGTTTTGGAGCAGACGGACGGCAAGCTCGATTACGTCGTCGACGCCATCGACACTATCTCGGCCAAGCTCACCATTGCCAAATATGCTCAGGACCACGACATTCGTTTGGTTAGTTCCATGGGCGGGGCCAACAAGCTCCATCCCGAGTGCCTCCGCTTTGCCGACATCTTCGATACGGTGCGTGACCCTATAAGCCGCATTATGCGCAAAGAATGCAAGAAACGCGGAATCAAGAGCCTGCATGTACTGTTTAGCTGTGAGGAATCGGTTAAGACACAGCCCCGCGACCCTTCCAATATCCACGAGCGTACCGAGCTCGGAACCGCCAGCTTTATGCCGCCCATCATGGGTCAGATGATTGCCGGCGAGGTTATCCGCCAGATCAGTGGGCGCGGCACCGAGCACGTGCGCGCCGATGGCCAGCGCCTGGACTAGTGGAGCGCGCCGAGATGGGGCCCCAGTTAATTGATGCACACTGCCATCTTGATTTAATGGCTCACCCGGACGCCGTTGCCGATGAGGCAACGGCGCTGGGCTTGGGTCTATTTGATTGCGGCGTCGATCCACGTGACTTCGCTAGCGCAAACGAGCGCGCCCGTCGCCAAACAGGCATCATCGCCGGCGTCGGGCTTCACCCCTGGTGGCTCGCCGACGGCCGCTGCGGTCCTGCCGAAGTCAATCTGCTTTGCGAAGTTGCAGCCCAAGAGCGCTACATCGGCGAGGTGGGACTCGACTTTTCCGCTCGTTTTGCCGGAAGTGAGCCGCTACAAATACAGGCATTTGACCGGCTCTGCGATACACTCGTGCAGCATCCTCTTACCGGGCGCGTGATATCAATTCACGCCGTTCGTTCAGCGGGAGCCGTACTGGACGTCCTCGAATCGCATGGACCACTCATCCCAAACCCCGACTCCCCCGTTATCATCTTCCACTGGTTTAGCGGTACTTCGGACGAACTCGTCCGCGCGCGTAATGCGGGCTGTTATTTTTCCGTCAACGAACGCATGCTTGCGTCTAAACGTGGACGCGAATATGCCCGACAGATTCCACTCGGCCGTCTACTGCTCGAGACCGATGCGCCAGCCGAACCAAACACAGAAACAAGCGCACAGTCGCTCATCAGATCGCTCGCAAGGACCTCGATGCGCATTGCCTCACTCAAAAACTGTGACGCAAAGCGCATCGAGTCGGCAGTTTTAGCAAATGCGCGCTCTGTTTTTGACCTTCGCTAACCCCTGTGGGCAAAAATGCCAAGGGGCATGCGAATCGCACAACGCAGCCCCTATTGGAAGGCGGTACAGTTCAGCAGCATTACACCAATTCGTGCATGAGATCACGGTTGCGTGCATACAATTCGTCAAAGATATGACGGCGCGACGCATATAACTCGTGGGCAGCCATATCGGGCACGATTGTTTGCGCAACGCCAAGGACTTGGGCGAGCTCATCCCATGATGCATAGGCGCCACCTGCGAGAGCTGCCATGATGGCATCACCGAAGCATGCACCCACCGTAACCTTGGCAACCGAGACCTCGCGCCCGCATACGTCGGCGATAGCCTGCATCCAAACTGGATTCTTGGTTCCACCTCCGACAAGCATAATGCGCCCAATTGGCAGTCCATGCTCTCGCTCGATAATGTCGACATGGGATGCAACGGTATACGCGACGCCTTCCAAGGCGGCGCGAACCATATGTGCTCGCGTATGCCTTCCGGTCAGGCCAAAGAAGACGCCACGCGCCTCGGGATCGTTGAGCGGAGTACGCTCCCCCGCAAAGTACGGCAGACACAGGAGCCCATCGGCACCCGGCGCCACATCGGCGGCATCATGCGCCATAACCGAATAGGCATCGGGACCACCGTGGCCCTCGGCCTCTACGGCGTCGCGATACAGCTCTTGGCGCAGCCACGATGTGAGTGCGCCCGCCGTATTGGTCCCCGCGCAGATCCCGTAAGTTCCGGGAATGATAAACGTCCCCGGCCACAGGCGGGCATCATCGATCATATGATCAGCTAGGTAGATGAAATACGCCGTACTCCCCAACTGAACCATCATATCGCCGGGACGGAATACACCCGTCGAAATGGCCTCGGCACCAGAGTCGCCCGTTCCCACTAAGACAGGTGTCCCTGCCGCGAGCCCCGTCGCCTCAGCCGCACGCCGCGTAATCACCCCGGCAATATCGGTAGCCGACATTACCTCCGCCATCTGGTCAGGCCGGCAGAAACGAGCACATTCCCGAGCATCAACCTTCCAGGTGTAGCGGTCGTATAGGGGAAGAAAATCCTCCGCCAAATAACGGTCCACCGTAAAACGCCCCGTCAACTTCGCGCACAGAAACGATGACGCCGTCAGGAACTTCGCGGCACGTTCGTGCACCTCGGGCATATTCTCCTTAAACCACAAGATCTTGGGAGCAATATCTGACGAACAGGGATCATGCCCGAAAAGTTCGCGTGCGCGATCTGACCCATATTCGGAAAGAAGCTCGTCAATCTGCGGCTTCGAACGTGCATCGACTCCATACAAAATCGCGGGCGCCAGCGCGTTGCACTCGGTATCGACCGGCACACAGTCGCAACCCAATGCGGAAAGGCCCACGCATCCGATCTGCGCCTCGTTAACTCCCGATCGCGCCACCAGCTCGTGCGACAAGCAGCAAAAATCGCCCCACCAAACTGCCTCCGCATCATGCTGGTACCATCCATCACGCGGGTTGTCCGTCTCGTGTCCACAAGAGGCTTGGCAAACGATGTTGCATCGATCATCGATTAAAACGCCTTTAGAGGCGCTTGTCCCAATATCAATACCCAGATAGAACGCCATAAGCGCCTACTCTCCTCGCGCCGTACGAGCGGCAGCCATAAAACGAGCTACCCGCTCAACATCAACCGGGGCATCCAGCTTTCCGTCGCGCTTTAAGCACGTGCCGACAAACGCGCCATCGTAGTGAGCAAATACGTCAGCCACGGTATTTTCGCAACAACCGGTGCCACATACCACAGGTACTTGACCAACACGCTCGCGGACCTCATCGGCAAGCTCGCCCGAAGCGCCACGACCGGCAGCCGAACCGCCGATGACCATTGCATCCGGAAGGCAATTAAAGAGAAGTGAATCGGCAATGTCCGCAGTCGTGCGGTCGTTGAGATAAACCTCCCCCTCGCTCGTGATGAAGTGAAAAAGCTTGAGATCGTCCAGGCGCAGCGCCGCCTTGCGACGCATGGTGTGAGCGAAATCTCGGTTAATCAGCCCGAGATCACCGGCCCAGGCACCGCAAAAATTGCAGCGCGTGAACTGCGCGTCGACGGCAGCGCACAGCTCGATTGTGGCATCACCGTCGTAAATAGCCTCAGCTCCCCAAGGAGTCGACAGATCATGGGACAGAGCCCCGATAACATAGCCCATCGATGCAAGGGTTGAGGGAGAAACGTGCTGCTCATAGGGCATCGAGAGCTCATTGGTAATCAAAATGCCATCGACACCGCCCTGCTGCAACGCCTCGAGATCGCGCTTGGCAGCTTCCACGACCTGCGACACGCTTCCGCCCGGGTAATACAGTGGATCGCCCGGCAGAGGACGCAGGTGCAGCATTCCGATAACCGGCTTTTCGGTCTTGAACATCGAGGTTAGAAACGACATAACGTGCTCCTTCATAGGGTTATCGCAGGGACGTTACTCCCCCAGCACCTCGACGTACACTTTTCGCTTCTGCGGACCGTCAAACTCCGCAAGATAGATGTTCTGGGCACTTCCGCACACGATGTGGCCATCTTGGACGGGAAAGAAGCAACTGTTTCCACAAATCATGCTCTTGATATGCCCACAGGAGTTGTTGCCGGTGGCTCCATAGCTCGGCAGGAAGTGTGCATGCGCGTAGGGGGCATCGAGCGGGGCGATGCGATCAAGCGTCTCCATGAGATCCGTCTCCACGCAGGGCAGCCCCTCGTTTACCACGATTCCACAGGTCGTATGCGACAAAATAATCGCTGCCAAGCCATTGGTCACCGAGCTGCGTTCGATGGCAGCGTGCACGTCTTCGGTAATATCGATGAACTGGTCCGGAGCAGTCGATAGATAGCTCAATGTCTCGAGCGTCACCATGTTCACTCATCCCCTTCAAGAAAACGCAGGGCATTACCCCAGTAAAGCCTTTCTCGCGCATCATCGCGCATGGACACGGTATCGAGCGCACGCTTGAGTTTGAACGCACGGAAGCGCGGTGTATTGCTGGCGAACATCACTTGATGCGATAGCGCGCGCTCATACCACAGCGGCCCCATATCGACTGTGAAAAGACGTTGCATCATCTCCTCGGGCGAATCGATGTAAGTGATAGAGGTGTCCGTGTAGCAGTTGGGATACTTGAGCAGCATCGCCACGGTCTCGCGCACCCAGGGCCAGCCAAAGTTGGTCAAACTAAAGCGCACATTTGGATGCGTTGCGATTGTGTGCTCAAATGCAAGCGGGTTACTGCGCGAGAGCTCTGCGCCAGGCTCCCAAGACATACCGGCATGGAAAACCACCGGCTTGTTATAGCGCTCGCACAGCTCGTAAAGCGGCTCAGCCACAGCATCATCGGGGTCAAAACCCTGCTTTGCCGGATGCAGGCAAAGCCCCTTTGCCCCCAACTCGGTAAAGGCGCGCTCCAATTCGTCTGCGGCACCGCTCACCTGCGGGTCTACGCTTGCAAATCCCCACAGACGATCGGGATGCGCGGCAACCAGCACGGCAATCTGGTCATTGGTGCCAAAATGCCCTCCGCATGCCGTGGTTACATCGAGCGGCATGAGCACGCTCTTCCGCACGTCGCAGACGTCCATCTCGACTTGAAGCTCATCCCAATCCATGGGACCCATATGCCCCATACCAAATTCTCGTGACCAAAAACCGAATCCATCAGGCTCATCACCCGGCGTACAGATCTCGCCGTAGAGCATAGGATGGACCAACATGTCGATAACCATTTCGTACTCCTTTCCAGGCATTTGACCCTAGTACGGCTCAAACGAACCAATCACTCGGGACGACAGCTCAGCGCCCGCCTTCATACACGCCGGAATATCAAGGCCATCGATCACGCCCTTGGTAAACCCGGCAATATACGAGTCGCCGGCACCCACGGTATTAACGACCTTCTCCGCCGGTACGATCCCGCACTCATAGAAGCGCTCACCGTCATAGGCAATGCTTCCCTTCTCGCCAAGCGTGGCAACCGCAACGCGCGGTCCCAATTCCTGCACGTGGCGTACCCAGTCTCGTAGCTCCGGAGTGTCCTCTTCAAACGACATAAATGCGTAGTCAACGTAGGGAAAATGATTCTCGCAGGCATATTCGGGATCCTGGCTGAACACCGAGAAGTCCATAACCACCATCTTGCCCGCATCATGCCATTCGGGCAGGAGGTCCAAACAATTGCCAAACAGGTCGGTGTGAATGATGTCATGCTCTAGGATAAACGCCCGGTCATCTTCATTCGGTCGATATGTCTCCATTACGCCATCGATTGCCTCGAGATGCACGCGATCGACGCCGTCTTTCAATGCCATGAGCATCACCGAGGTGTCGCCATCCTCCACCCGCAGATGTGAGATATCGAACCCCTCAGCGGCCAGCGCCTCCCTCATCTTGTCTCTGTACTCGTCCTTGCCGACAACTGACACGGCGGATACCGAAACGCCCATTCGTGCAAGATGGATACCCCAGTCAATGCCGTTACCAGTCGGATAGAACACGCCGATGTTTTGATAGACGTCCGCGCAGCAAAAACCAGCCGCACACGCTTTAATACCCATGGTCTTCTCCAATGTTCAAAAGGGGACCCGCCACATGGCGAGCCCCCTTTTCGCGTTTCGCTTATTGTTTTGCATCGGCTGTCCAAGGCCTCATAGCCAGACCGCCGTACGCTTTCTTAAGCTATTCGACGATTGGTGCTCCGTGGCCCCAAGAACCTTCCATGCCGCACACGATCGAGGCAAACCCGGCAGCAAAGTCGAGCGCGCGCTCGATGGCCTCGGCGCCATCCTCTCCACGCTTGGCGGAATCGAGATAGCACATCAAAAACGAGGTGAGGAACGAGTCGCCCGCCCCCATGGTGTCCTTCATGTCCGTTACCGGTTTAGCCAGCTGGCGGTAATAACGCTCGCCGTCGTAAGCAATGCAGCCCTCGGCGCCCGCCGTAGCCGACACAAAACGCGGACCCAGGCCCTTCACCCATGCCAGACGCTCGCGAATCTCGTCCTCACTCGCGGCATCCGCCGCACTAAAGAAAGCAAAATCAACGTAGGGCGCAATCTGCTCGTAGTACTCGTCGGTGGAGTCGTCCGAAAAGTCAAAAGAGACCGTGACGCCCGCAGCCTTCAGCTTGGGCAGTTCGCGCTCGGTAAAGCAATAGTTGCCCGAATGAACCACATCGAACTGCTTCATGTACGCAAGATCAAAGCGATCGAGGACATAGCGCGCATCGCCACGGATACCGCCCTCGTTGGAGCCAAGGAAGACACGGTCACCGTCAACGACGGTCACGCGAGCCGCTCCGTTCTCGCCAATCATCTGCTCGCACTTGTCAAGCTCGATACCCTCATCCTCGAGGCTTGCAATGACATGCTCGGCAGCGGCGTCATTGCCAAAAATGCCCATGTATGCAGAGCGTGCGGCACCGCATTTCTTGGCATAAACGGCGAAGTTCACCGCATTGCCGCCGGGATACATGGTGTGGATATGCTCGTAGCGATCGACGACGTTGTCGCCAAATCCGAGCGCGTTAACGTTAAATGCCATGGCCTTTGTCCCTTCTAGTACTCGACAACGCCCATATAGCGACGGAAATCGGGATCGTGGTCAAACACCTTGCCGCGTGCAGCACGCAGCTCGCAGTTCATGGCGTAGAACAGCACCGGGTCCAGATAGGCACGGACGCTCGCCGGCACGGCTTCCATACCGTACTCCTTGGCATCGAGCACCATCAGCGTATCGGTATGCGTCTTAAGGAACGCCAGGGCGCGCTCGTCCATAGCACGGCACTCGCTGGAGCCCATCTGCAGGAAGTAAAAAACGCCATCCTGAGTAGCCTCGAAGGGGCCATGGAAGTACTCGGCAGAGTGGATGTAGCTGCAGTGCTGCCACTGCATCTCCATAAGAGAGCAGATAGCGAAACCGTAGGTCTGGCTAAAGTTGGGACCGCTGCCCAGAATATAGAAGAACTCGTGCTCCTGGCAAAGCTTGGCAAAACGATCGCCCAGCTCGGCATTTACCTTCTCGCGTGCCGGGGGAAGAATCTTATCCATCTCGGCGATACCAGCATACATATCGGCAAGATCGGCGTAGCCCTCCTGCTGATCGAGCAGCTCGGCCGCAAGCGACAGCGAAATGCCAGCGGGGACCTCGGCCTGCGGCACGCCCTCGCCCCACGGGTAGACCCACGTGGTCCACTTGCCGGAGTCGATCTTGGATCCAGCGTTGTCGGTCTGGGCGATCACCGTAGCGCCGGCGGCAAGGGCAATCTCGCAGCCCTCGACGACCTCCGGGGTATTGCCACTGTGGCTGCAAGCGATGACCAGGGACTTCTCGCCCAGACGACGCGGACGCATAATGTCGAATTCACGTGCGGTATAGATACACGAAGTGAAGGTGGTTGCCTCACGCTGCAGAAGCTCATGAGCCGGGATCAAATCGATCATGGAGCCACCGCAAGCAATCCAGTAGACGCTGTCGAACTTGCCCTTCTCGGCAATTGCCTCTTTGATCAGATCGTGTGCGTTCATATCCAGTTCCTTTCTTGTTTGGCCCGCAATCAATGACGTTGGTTGCGTGGCCGATGGTTGTTTTAGTCAATCAGATATTTCTCGAATGCGGCCATGTTCTTGGCATCTGCCGCCGCCGGGTCATCGTAGTAACGACCGTCCGTGATTTCCTGGCCCAGCATGCCGTCGAAACCATGGGCGTTGAGTGTGGCGACGAAGGCGTCCATATCGTGCTTGCCATCGCCCCACACCAGATGGCCATACGGGTCACCGTCGATAAAGTGCATCTCGTGAATTGCCCCATCACCAAAGGCGGCAAACCAGTCCTCGAGCGTCTCGCCTGCAACGCCCATCGCGGTTGTATCAACCATGGGCTGTAAGTACGGGCTCGCGACCTCGTCAATCATGCGCTTCGCATCGGAAACCGTCGTCACAAGGTTGCTCTCCTCGGGACGCAGGCTTTCCATCGTAAGCACCAGACCGTGCTCGCCGGCATACTCCGCCAGAATGGACAAGTGCTCGCGGCTGCGCTTCCAGGCTTCCTCGCGGTCCTCGTCCCAGTCGCCCCAGCCCGAGTTGACGGACATACGGTCGCACCCAAGTACCTCGGCAAGCTCAATGCCGTGTTTAAAGTACGCCAGGCTGCGCTGTTCATGCAGCGGCTTGCGTGCGCAGTACTGCCAAGGATAGACAACATTCTCGGGGCACAGAGTACGATACCTAAGCCCACGGTCTGCAGCCTTTTTCGCCAGGACCTCAGCCTCAAAGTAGCCCGTATGGTCGAGCGTCACATGTGGCTCTGCACACCACAGCTCAATGGACTCAAAGCCCAAGCGCTGCTGCACATCAAGGAAGTAATCGAGCGACCACATGATGTAGTGGATATTCATGCCCGCAATCTGCTCGCGACGCAGCGTCGGTTTGGATTCAGGCATCTTATGCCTCCTTATTTCGATCGAACACGATTTGTCCGTCCGACATCGTCATATCAACCGCAAGATCGCGTGCGTCGCGATAATCGAGGTCGAACACATCCCGATCGAGCACGCAGATATCGGCAAGCTTGCCAACCTCAAGCGTACCCAGCTCGTCTTCGCGCATCAGGTCGTACGCGCCCCCGGCAGTCCAAGCGCGCAAGAGCTCGACAAGCGTCAGCGTGTTGACCTCATTCACGGGCAGTCCGTCGTCGAAGTATCCGCCGCACGCACTGTAGATTGACTCGCCCAAGCTCGGAATCAACAGCGGCAAATCCGTGCCACAGCACACTGTGCATCCGGAATCTTCCATGCCGCGGCGATTCCAGCTGTGCAAAAGTCGCGTCTCGCCAATTTGTCGACGCATCATCGACAGGCAATCCTCGCGCCGGTCCAGCGTCAGAATCTGCGGATAGACCTCGCAAATTCCACCTAACTTGCCAAACTCGACAAGATCGGTCGGGTCAGAGTTCTCGAGATCGGTAATCGCATGGCGGCGAAGCATCCGTCCATGCTCGCCTCGAGGCAGCGAGGCATAGAGCGCCACGGTGCGGCGAACGGCGCCATCGCCCTGGCAATGCAAGGAATATCGGAAGCCGTCAGCATCAATTGCACGCAGCTCGTTCTCAATCAGATTCCACTCTGGCTCCTCGACGACCGTCTTGCCGGCAGCGCCCGCATCGGCCGTGTCCTCATAGGGGTCAATCATCTCGGCAAGCCCCGCCCATACGCCGCGATCGGTCATACGGTTGAAGCCAGAAAAACGAACGAACGGTCCCCGGAAGCGCTCTCGCGCCTCGCGGGCATATGCCAGATTTGCACCAGCACCCACCGGCTGCGACATCATGGAGACGCGAACCGTCAGCTCACCAGATTCCTCACGGCGAGCCATTTCGTCGGCAAAGCCGTAGTAGTCATCAAACGCCATCTCCTTGATGGCGGTAACGCCGCGCTCGTTAAGCATGCTCATGTAGTCCGAATACCCGGCACGCACCTCGGGCAGCGCAAGGAAATCGCTCATCATGCGCCAGATCTTCTCGGCATAGCACGCCTGGGGTGTGAAGCCGTATCGCGCACTGGCGGCAGCATTGAGAACACAGGTCTCCGCGCCCGGCGTAAAGCAGACGACAGGGATATCGCCAAAACACTCGTCAAACACAGCTGCTGTATTTGCGTTCTCGGCATCCGATGCCAACGTTTCGGGTAGGTTGTGGCCAAAAGCCGCCGCGCAATCCGGATGATCTTCTTTCCATGCACGCAAGAGCGACACGGCCTCTTTGGCATCGGCGATGCCGGACAGATCAGACCCCAACGTCCGCAGCGCCCAACCTGTATAGAAGGTATGCACATCGATCAGGCCAGGCATGACAGTGCGGTCGCCCAGGTCAACTACCTCGTCCGCCTGGGTCAAATACGAAGCTACCTCACACTTGGTGCCAACAGCCTCAATTCGATTGCCACGGACCGCTACGAAACCTTCAAACGGCAGGTCCCCCGTACCGGTAAAGACGCTCTTAGACGTCAGGACCGTCAAACGATCGGACATCACAACCACCTACGCCGGAAGCATGCCGGAAATGGCAGTAACGACCAAGCCAAACACGACCATGAAGATGAAGAACTTCCAAATGGTCTTCCACCATTGGCCAAACGAAATCTTAGCCACGGCAAGGCCGGCGACCGTCATGCCCGCCACGGGGCTGATGGTGTTGATGGTCTGGTTGGCAAACTGGAGCGCGGTGACGGCCGCCTCGGGATTGAGGCCCATGAGCTCGGTCAGGGAGCCCATAACGGGCATGGTGAGCGCCGCCAGGCCAGAACTCGAGGGAACCAGCAAAGAGAGCAGGCCAAGGACGATATACATAAACGTGGTGTAGACGGCGGCGGGTGCACCGGCGAGCGCGGTAGCGAGCGCCTGGAGGATGGTGTCGATGATCATGCCGCCCTCGGCGATGACCAGAATACCGCGAGCGATACCGATAACGACGGCAGCGTACGCAAAGTCGGCGAGACCCTTAACGAACTCCTCTGCGATCGTCTGCTGGTCAAGTCCGCCCAGGATACCGGCAAGCAAGCCCATGCCAAGGAACACGGCGGAAATCTGATTCATGTACCAGCCCTGGGTAACAAGACCCCAGACGATAATGCCCATACCGCAAGCAAAATCGATAAGCACGAGCTTCTGACGGATAGTGAACTCTTCCTCGATGGAGGCATCGGTCACGGAAAATTCAATACGCTTGAGCTTATCGTCCTCGTACACAATGGACGACTCGGGGTTTTTCTTGACGCGCATGGCGTAGCGCATGGCCCATGCGATACCGACGGCAGTGAAGATGACCCAAGAAACGGCGCGCAGCCACAGTTGCGGATTACCCTCGATGCCAATGATGCCTTGGGCGATCAAAACATTAAACGGGTCGATGGTCGAAGCACAATATCCCAGGTTGGGACCAAGGAAGCAGATGATGAATGCCGTCATCGAGTCATAGCCGATACCCATCATGATGGGAATGAAGATGGCATAGAACGGCAGGGCTTCCTCAGACATACCAAACGTAGTGCCGCAAATGGACAGCAATGTCATCGTGATGGGAATGATGAGGATGTCCTTGTTCTTGAGCTTTTTAATCACACGGCTCATGCCGGCATTCAAAGCGTTGGTCTTGGTGATGATCGCGAACGATCCGCCAATCAATAAGACGAACGCAACGACGTCGGCAGCCTCCTGGATACCCTTGGTGGGCGCTTGCAGAACCGCGAAGATATCCTGGCCCAGATTGATGGTCTCGCCGGTCTCGGAATCGGTGTAGTTCTTATCGACCTGTTCATAGGTTCCAGCAACGGCGACTTCACGCTCGCCCGCCGCTGTCGAAATCGTCTTGCGCTGATACTGACCAGAGGGAACGATCCAAGTCAGGACCGCAAAGACAACGATCAGCAAGAACATGATCGTATAGACATGCGGTAATTTGAACTTAAAACGTCTGTTTGTCTTCTTCGCCTTCGTATCTGACATAGATACCTCCAAAGAACTCGAGACTGCATCGCATCTCGCTTCAACGCTTGCACAATGCAAACGTTCTATGACGTCCCATAGATTACCAGCAGCTTTTCTCGTCATCAAGATAATTTCAAACTGATTGCCGCAACGCGGTTGAACGGTCGCGTTTGCGCCGTGAACGGTATGGAAACGCCCGGTGAGATGATCCACCGGGCGTTTCCATTCGCAATGTCCTAGATGTCAAAAACGTAGCGAGACCCAACGATCCGCTGACGACCGATGATAAACGGCCGCCGCTGCTCATCGAAAAAGAAGGCTTCCATATAAAACAAGGGTTCGCCAACGGGAACTGCCAACAGTCGAGCGACCTCGGGCGACGCGCACGCGATCTCGAGCGTGCACGGGTCGGTAAACGCGGGCGTGCGGCCCGTCCGGTTGCGCACGAACTCAAAAATGGATTGGTTAGATAGAGGTGCCGTTGATAGATAGGCGTTGTCCTCGTAAACGTATATGTTGTTCTCGAGCATGACAGGGACGCCATCGGCAGTGCGCACGCGCTCAACGCAAATCAAGTCAGTTCCAACGGGAACACCAAAGAACTGCGCTTCGGTGGAATCCGCCGGCAGTATCTTTCTCGAAATGACACACGCCCCCGGTTCCATTCCGTTAACGCGGCATGCGTCCGAAAAACTCTGAACGTCATCCTTCTGGCGAATCTTGCGCTTGAGCTTGGGGGCATTGACAAACGTGCCTTTCCCCTGTCGCTTCGTTAGATAGCCCTGCTGGACGAGCTCCTCAATAGCGCGTCGCACGGTAACGCGGCCAACTTTATAGCTCTCAGCCAATTCGAATTCGTTGGGTATCCGCGCGCCTGCCTTGTAGGCGCCGGAGTTGATTTCGTTTTTAATGATATCAATGACCTGTTGGTACAGCGGTATCGCTGCTTTACCGTCAGTTGGCCCTTCAGTCGGTGGCATATACCCTCTCCCAGCACAATTAATTCTAAAACGGGCTTAAGGGCATTCAACAAGCCCTTAAGCCCGCATTGGCTTAAAGTATGCTAGGTGTCGCACCAAAATGTTGGCTATTTACTCATCAGACCCGAAAAACGCGCAACTACCGCGATCCTAAGAAAGCGTGAGCAGCTCCGGCAGCTGGTCGATAATCTTGTCCGCGGCATCCTGGCTAAAGCCAAAGCGTTCCTCGCGCTTGGCAATGACTGTCAGGCCGGCTCGCTTGCCAGCGGTGATGCCAGGCACCGAATCCTCAACGCAGCAGCAGCGATTCGCGGGCAGCCCCAGCAGGTCCAGCGCATGCAGGTAGATGTCGGGCTCGGGCTTGCTCTCCTTAAACTGCTCGCCGCTCACCACATACTCAAAGGCATCCGACAGCCCGCACGCATTGAGCACCTCCTCGATGCTATCCATGGGAGACGAGCTGGCAAGCGCTACGCGAACGCCGCGGCGCGGCAGCTCTCGAATCGTATCCACGGCGCCTGGGTTAATCAAAGCCTGATAGTCGCGCGGACGCTTATGCGCCCACTCGTCCCAACGGGCCAACGCTTCCTCGCCAGTGAAATGCCCCTTACCGGCGCGCTCAAACCAATCGACCAGCATATGCAGGAAGAACTGATGCGAGGTACCGACCTGCCCGTTCAACTCCTCTTGAGTCAGATTAAGCCCAAGCTCCTTGGCAAACGCGGCAGTCTCGCCCAGGTAGTAATACTCGGTATCGACAATGACGCCGTCCATGTCAAAGATAACGGCGTCGAACGGAAATGCGG
>URMR01000027.1 GCA_900548935.1 uncultured Collinsella sp. | reverse complement strand
CGCACATCGACGTGCCGAGCTGCGCGCGTGCCTCCCGCAAATCGCTCTGCCCGATGACGACGGCCTGCGCGTGGCGTTCACGTTTGACGATTCTGCCGGCTTGGGCGATAATCCGTCGCTGCCTGGCGCTATAGGTCCAGGTGGCGAGGTGTTCGACCGAATGAACGCCAGCTCCACCATACGTAGCAGGCAGGTAGATATTCATATCTACCTGCCTTTTTATTTCTTGTCCGTACCGCGGAGAATCGAACTCTATGCAGGGCGCGGGCGTAAAGAAAACGCTACGGCAACGCAGGGTGGGACGCGCTTTCCCAATGGCGGCCCAGGCGGAAAGTGCGTCCCGGAATCCGCACTCAGACTGGGACGTAGTTTCCGGATGGCACATCAAGTGGAAACCGCATCCCGGAATCCTCATTCGGAATGGGATTCATCTTCCTGATGACGGGCTCAGCGGAAAATGCGACCCGAAATTTGCTCTGAGACCGGGACGCGCTTTCCCGTCGACTGCCCCGACCCCTTAACTCCAAAACCTGCGCGCTCGCCATCCCAAAACTGGGTAGAAGAAAGCCAAAACGCAATCGCAGGAGGTCAATATGACTGCAGAAGATAAGGCAAAGAACGCCGGCAAGGTCGCGCTCGTTTTGGAGGGCGGAAGTTATCGCGGGCAGTTTACCGCCGGCGTGCTCGACGTCCTCATGGAGGCCGGCGTCGAGATTCCGGCGGTATATGGCGTATCGGCTGGCGCCCTCAACGGCGTGAACTACAAGTCGCACCAGATCGGCCGTGCCAACCGCATCAACCTGGCTTTCTGCAACGACAGCCGCTTCATGGGCGCCGCGTCGTTTGCGTCCACGGGCTCTATTGTGGGTTACGACTTTATTTTCAACGATGTTCAGGACCGCCTAGATCCCTTTGACAACGAGACGTTCGATGCGAGCCCTATCGAGATGTACGCCGTCGCGACGGACATGCTCTTTGGAACCGCCACGTACCTTCCGGTCAAAAGCGCCGTACTTGACCTCGATGCCGTGCGCGCATCGACGTCGCTGCCGCTGGTGACGCCGCCGGTCGAGATTGACGGGCACAAATACGTCGATGGTGGCGTAGCCGATTCGGTCCCCATCGAGCACGTGCTGGAGGAAGCGGGCTTCGATCGCGCGGTTGTCATTGTCACGCAGGACCGCTCGTACGAGAAAAAGCCTTACGAGTTTATGCCTGCCGCGCGCGCCCGCTATGCCGACTACCCCTATCTGCTCGAGGGAATCGAGACGCGCCACGACCGTTACAACATCCAGCGCATGCACCTGTGGAAGTATGAGCGCGAGGGCCGTGCGTTGGTCGTCGCTCCGCAAAAGCCGGTCGAGGTCGGCCATGTCGAGCACGATCCGGCAAAGCTTTTGGACCTGTATATCCAGGGCCGTCAGGAGGCAAAGCGCCTGCTCGCGGAAATCCAAGAGTTCGTTGAGCGCTAACGACGGCGAACCCTCAAAAAATGGCAAAAGCTAAAGAGCTGGAAAATCACGGCTCGTGGATGACATGTGCAGAAACTCTGGTCGGAGCCAAAATACCTGTTGACTCGTACGGCGAGCGGGGTAATATGAACGGGTTACTTGCAGAGCCCCGTGAATCTCTGTAACAACACGTACTGTACATGGAGGAGTCTAAGTGATTTCGAAATCGACTCACTACGCCAAGCAGGGCGAGGTCCAGCGCAACTGGGTTCTCGTCGACGCCGATGGTGCTGTCCTGGGCCGTCTTGCCACCCAGATCGCAATGATCCTGCGCGGTAAGAACAAGCCCCAGTTCACGCCCAACAGCGACTGCGGCGACTTCGTTGTCGTCATCAACGCCGATAAGGTCCAGCTTACCGGTAACAAGGCCGACACGAAGACCTATTATCGCCACAGCGGCTACAACGGCGGCCTCAAGGCTGAGAGCTTCCGCCAGGCTATGGAGAAGCACCCGGAGAAGGTCATCGAGCGCGCCGTTCGCGGCATGCTGCCCAAGACCACCCTCGGCCGTGCCCAGATGACCAAGCTTAAGGTCTACGCTGGCGCCGAGCATCCGCATGCTGCCCAGAACCCCACGAAGATTGAGCTGGAGGCTTAAAGATGGCTGAGAACACCGTTGTCTACCAGGGTACCGGCCGTCGTAAGAACGCCGTCGCCCGCGTCCGTCTCGTCCCCGGCACCGGCAAGGTGACCATCAACAAGCGTGACGCCGAGCAGTATTTCGGCCGTCATCAGCTCGTTGAGAACGCCCTTGCTCCCTTCAAGGTGACCGACACCGCCGGTCAGTTCGACGTTATCGCTCTTTGCGATGGCGGCGGCATCTCCGGTCAGTCCGGCGCTCTGCGCCTGGGCATCGCTCGCGCTCTTCTGAACGCTGGCGACTACCGTGCTGACCTCAAGAAGGCCGGTTTCCTTACGCGCGATGCTCGCGTGGTCGAGCGCAAGAAGTACGGCCTCAAGAAGGCCCGCCGCGCTCCCCAGTTCTCCAAGCGCTAAGGTTTTATCTCCTTTCGAGATACAATGTACAAGCGGGGCCTGCCGATTCCTCGGCGGGTCCCGCTTTTCTTTTTCGACTAGGGTGGGCGGTTGCATATCGCCTGCTAGGGAAGGAGCGATCCTATGCCCCAGAACATCTTCGGTACCGACGGCGTCCGTGGCGTCGCCAATGCCGACCTTTCGTGCGACCTCGCGTTTCGCCTGGGCCGCGCGGCGACCAAGTTTCTTGGTCCGGACATCTGCATCGGCCGCGACACGCGTCTTTCGGGTACCATGCTCGAGAGCGCGCTGACCGCCGGCATTATGGCCGAGGGCGGCCGCCCGCACTGCTGCGGCGTTATTCCTACGCCGGCCGTGGCGCTGCTTACCGTCCAAAACGAGCTCGATGGCGGCATCGTCATCTCTGCTTCGCACAATCCGCCCGAGTTCAACGGCATCAAGTTCTTTAGCCGCAAGGGCATGAAGCTTCCCGATGCGGTTGAGGAAGAGATCAGCGCATGGGTCATGTCCGAGGAGGCCATGGCTGCCGACACGCTGCCGACCGGCGCCGGTGTGGGTCACATCATCAAGATGAAGGATGCCCGCAAGGACTATGTCGATCATGCCATCAGCACGCTCGACGGCCTTAAGCTCGACGGCCTGGTCGTTGCCGTCGACTGCGGCCACGGCGCTTCGTGCCAGACCACGCCTGCCGCGCTGCAGCGCCTGGGCGCCACGGTCCATGCCATCAACACCGATTACTGCGGCACTGACATTAACGTCGAGTGCGGCTCCACGCACCTTGAGCCCCTGCGTGAGCTCGTGTTGCGCACCCACGCCGATATCGGCCTGGCCCACGATGGCGACGCTGATCGCGTGCTGTTCGTGGACAGTGAGGGCAACGAGATCGATGGCGACTACATCCTGGCCATCTGCGGCTCCGACCTGGCTGCTCGCGGTAAGCTTGCCAACTCCGAGATCGTCTCGACCGTTATGTGCAACCTCGGTTTCTCCATCGCCATGAAGGAGCAGGGTTTTGAGATGGTGCAGACTGCCGTGGGCGACCGCTACGTTTTGGAGCGCATGCTCGAGGACGGTGCCGTCATCGGCGGCGAGCAGTCCGGCCATATCATCTTCCTGGAGCACAACACCACCGGCGACGGCTTGGTGACGGCCCTGCAGCTTCTGGCCGTGCTCAAGCGCACCGGCCGCACCCTCACCGACCTTGCCGGCATCATGAAGAAGTACCCGCAGGTGCTCGTCAACGTGCATTCGGACAACAAGGCCGGCCTGGACGATTGCCAGCCCATTTGGGACGCCGTCGCTGCAGACGAGAAGGAGCTCAACGGTCGCGGCCGCATCTTGGTGCGCCCGAGCGGTACCGAGCCGCTGGTCCGTGTGATGGCCGAGGCCGAGACGCACGAGCTGACCCAGCGTGTTGTCGACGACATCGTCGAGGTTGTCAAGCGCGAACTTCCCTAATGGTCAAAAACCAGTGCCAAGTGGTAAACTAGCAAGACTGTATTTGATTATTGGTATGTCCAAGGGGGAGCATGTTCACTAAAGTCCTAAGGTCTTTTGGTATGCGTGGTCGAGTCCTTACGCTGGATGCTCCCATCTCGGGCGACGTCATTCCGCTTTCCGAGGTAAACGATCAGACGTTTGCCACCGGCCTTTTGGGTCAGGGCGTGGCGATTCAGCCCACGGGTACGCGTGTAATCGCGCCGGCTGACGCTAAGGTCGAGGCGATTTTTCCCACGGGTCATGCCGTTGCGCTTAACACGGTTGATGGCCTGGACGTTCTGATTCACGTTGGCCTGGACACCGTTCAGCTCGAGGGCAAACACTTTACCGTGCATGCGCAAGTGGGCGACATCGTCCATAAGGGCGATGTACTCATCGAGTTCGATCGCGAGGCAATTGCTGCCGAGGGCTACGATGTGACGGTTCCCATCTTGGTGTGCAATTCCGTTGAGTTCTCGAGCATCAAGGGTTCCGTTGGCGAGCATGTCGAGGAGATGGACCAACTCATCGTCGCTCGCGAGCGCTAGTTGGTGCTTTTGGCCTTTAGCCTACAATTCAAACACGTTTACGGAGGGCGCCCTTGAAAGAGGACGCCCTCCGTGGCAAGATGGGAAACGTCCGAAGCTAAACAGCTTTGGGTCACCGTGGACGGGCAGGGGCCTCGACGCGGCTAGACACGAGACACATACATTACGCGACCTCGCCCTGGTGGCCGCACACGTTGGTTGCGGCCGACGCGGGCCGCGGGCAAGTGCTTGTAAGGGGAGCCTTGCCTCTCTTGTACGAGAAAGGACGCGTAATGAAAATCATTAAAGCTAAAGACTACGAGGATATGAGCCGCAAGGCCGCCAACATCATCTCGGCCCAGGTTATCCTCAAGCCCGATTGCGTGCTGGGTCTTGCCACCGGCTCCACCCCGATTGGCGCCTACAAGCAGCTCGCCGCTTGGTACGAGAAGGGCGACGTCGACTTTGCCGAGGTCAGCACCTACAACCTGGACGAGTATCGCGGCCTTTCGCACGACGATCCCCAGAGCTATCACTACTTCATGCGTGAGAACTTCTTCGATCACATCAATATCGATCTGAACAACACGCACGTGCCCGATGGCTCCAACCCCGATGCCGCTGCTGCCTGCTCCGAGTACGACAAGATCGTCGCTGCCGCCGGTTACCCCGATCTGCAGCTGCTCGGCATTGGTAATAACGGTCATATTGGCTTCAACGAGCCCGATGACCACTTCTCCAAGGGTACGCACTGCGTCGACCTGACCGAGAGCACCATTCAGGCCAACAGCCGCCTGTTCGACAGCATCGATGATGTGCCCCGTCAGGCTTACACCATGGGTACCCAGACCATCATGTATGCCCGCATGATCCTAGTTGTCGCCAACGGCGAGGCCAAGGCTCAGGCTGTGCACGATATGTGCTATGGCCCGGTTACGCCCGAGTGCCCCGCTTCGATCCTGCAGCTCCACACCAATTGCGTCGTCGTTGCTGACGAGGCCGCTCTTTCGCTCTGCGAGTAACGCGACCAAGTGATCTTACATAGCTTTTCAAAAGGCCCTCGCTTTGCGGGGGCCTTTTTAGTGGACATAGGCCGTGGCGCATGCATGACGGTAACCTTGCCGTGTACTTGACTGGAGGGTTTTTAATTTTTGTGATTCATTCTATAGCAGACTCTATACACGTTTGCCACTATAGAGTCGTGGACGGTAGGGAGGAATAGGCGAGTTGCGCAACTCAAATAAAAACAGCAGACTGCGCTACACTGCAAATGGGATGGGACATACTGGCAAGTGCATTGACCTGCGCAAAGACCTATTGGTCGGGGGATAAGTTACCATCGGGCCTCGCTGTACAAAAACTTGCCAAACCCGTACCGGCAGACAGCCAAAAACTCTAAGTCACGCTATTCACGGGGTGGTTCATATGGTCCTGCAGCTACGGTGTCCATATGGTCGAGTTGAGGAGCAGGCATGGAAAACGATCTGGGCAATATGGACGGCCTCGAGTTGATGCCGACGGGCGGCGGCTATATGGTGCGGCGTGATCGCTTGATGAACGAGCTCATCGTTAAAGGGCGCAAGGCAGGAATCGTTCTGCTTTACGCGCCCGACGGGTTTGGTAAGACGTCGGTATTGCTGCAATACGTGCAGGAAGTTAAATCGGATCCCACGCGAGGACCGGTTCGGATAATCGAGGCCGACCGCGCGATTGGACGCGAGCTCTTTATGCAGCTCGAGGTTGTCGCCGATGAGCTTAAGGACAAGCCGCATTCGCTCGTTGCGATCGACAACGTGCCCAATCTCGAGCAGCGCGAAACAGAGGACCTCATCGATCGAATCCGCAGCTTACGTGCTACGGGGACGGGGGTCTTTATTACTTGTCGCCCCTCCAACCGATTGCTTATCCACGGGCTGGGCGATTCTGTAAAAGTCAATGCGCAGATGCTCAAGGTGCACGCCTATGAGTATTCGTCATGGGCCACGGCGTTCTCGATCAGCACATCGCTCGATTTTTATCGGCTCACGCAGGGTGTGCCAGAGCTGGTATCTGCCCTGCAGACGGGAATGTATGGACAGGGCGATGTTGCCGGGTTGCTCGAGAACGAAATCGTCAACGTTTACGGTGCGGCGCTGGCCGATCTTGCATCGCTCGAGAACAACCTGTTGTTTACCGTTGCCTGCTTGATGGTACTGATGGGCGAGGGCCGCATTGCGGAGCTAGAGGCGTGCGGTGTAAGGCTTTCGATGGTAGACCAGTCCATCTTTGTGCGCGATTATCCGATTTTTGGCGTGGATCCGTCTGATCGCACCTTTAGGTGTTTGGGTGCTAAGGACAATGCGCGCCTGAGGTTGCGAAAGCTTGTTGCCGAGATCCGTCCCGAACTTGTATCGCGGGCTGCTCGCATTTTGATTAAGGCAGGCCGATGCGATTTGGCCATGGACCTGGCCGATGCGTTCTTGGACCGCCGTGTGGTGTTGGAGCTAGCCGCGCAGTATGGGGCCGATCTTGCCCTGACCGGGCATGGAGGGGACATTTGCCGCGCGGCGTCGGCGATGATCAATGCGGAAAAGCAGGAGCAAGAGCCGGCACCCGCCGAGGCACTCGGCGTGTATCTGGCGGCTGTCAGCGTGTGCAATACAAAGCTCGCAAGGTATATGGCGTCCGTTATCGAATGTGCGGGTGATCAGGTGGCGCACGAACTCGACCCCGCTACCTGGAAAATAGCCCAGGCGCTCACTATCGCCTTTTACGGCGACAATGACCTGGGGCTTCCCGCCAACCCTGTTTTGCAAGAACAGGCATCCTGCGAGGTGCTCGACATGCTGTCCGCGCATATCGAGGTCAAGCGCCACCTAACCGAGCGAGCGGAAGACGGCAATGTTCTCGCGAAGCTCAAGGCGTGCAAAGCCTATGATTGCGAGCTCGACATCGCGGGGATTCTCATACAGGCCGACCATATGCTGGTGGAGCTGTTCGATGGCTCGTTTGCTAAACCCGACGAGCGCGATGACAAGATGGCGCGGATACTCGAGGCGCTCGATATCCGCGGGCTTAAGGCGCCATCCATTTGGCTGCGTATGGTGCTGGCGGCGCGGCGCCTGCTCGCGGGCTTGCCCGTGACCGACGATGTGGCGTTTGGCGAGCTCGACCGCTTTGCGGTGCGTGTTCGCGACAATCAAATTCAGCTGTTTGGGCTATTGCTGGAGGGCTGGCAATCGCTGGCGGAGGGGCGGCCGGTCAACGCAAAGTTCCGCGCGGTCCAGGTGCTCAAGCTCGCCGACGAATCGATTACGTACATGCGCGAAAACGCTTTGCTGCTGGAGCGCGTGGCGTATCTGCGCAATACGTCGCTGGTATCGGTTCGCGAAGAGGCGGAGCTGCTCGATATTAGCAAGACGCAGGTCGGTGGCTCAGAAGCCTGGGTCGTGGCGTTGCACCTGGCCGCTGCGGGCCGCGATAGCGATCTTGCCGCTTGGATGTCTATGAATCGCTCGGGGATTTTAGATCCATCGTATCGGCTATTCGCGCGTCTTGCGATGCATTGCCTGGGCGAGCCTGCCGTCAGGATTCGCAAGAAGCTTCCGGTGCGCGAGCTGTCGCGGTATTCACTACGCGATGACTTTGAGGGCGAAAGTGAGCACCTATTCCAGGCGGGCGAGGTTGAGGCTGTCGATACCATCGGCCATATTGAGATACGCATGTTTGGCGCGTTTCGCGCCGAGCGCGACGGTTTTCCCATCACGGATAAGATGTGGCGTCGCAAAAAGGCGGCAACGCTTGCCGAACGTCTTGCGTTGGGTATAGACGCCATGGTCGACCGCGAGACAATCGCCATGGAGTTGTGGCCCCATGCCGAGTTTAACGCCGCGCGCAACAATCTGTATTCGACGGTATCGCGCTTGCGCTCGGCTTTGGGTCCAACGCCGGATGGCAAGTCGTGCGTGCTTATCCAAAACGAGTGCATAGGGCTCAACGGCGACTACGTTAAGACCGATGTAAGGCTCTTTGACCAGCTGAGCCGCGAGATCCTGGGAAACCGCATGGGTGCGAGAGGGCCTCACCTGGTTGAGTTATGTCTTAAGGTTGAGCAACTCTACGCGGGCCCGCTGTATGTTCCCACCGGTTGCAACCCCACGTTCTTTACGCGCATGCGCCACATTATGCAATCCAAGTACATCGACTGCATGATTAGGGGAGCGAATGCCGCTCTCGAGGAAAATGACCTGCAATCGGCAATTTGGCTCGTGGAATCGGGGCTTCGCCAAGAGACGGCGCGCGAGGACATGGTTCGCTGCGCCATGCGCGTTTACGGCGCGGCGGGACGACGTCGCGATGTCGTTGAGCTGTACAGCGGCCACATGCACCACCTGCGAGAGCAGGTTCAAGGCGTGCCCGAGCCCGAGACAAGGCGTTTGTATGAGCGCCTGGTCGAAGGCAGGCTCAAGCGCGTGCTTGTCGAGCGATAAAAAACGGGCGTCCGAATCGATCGGACGCCCGCAGACTTGCTCGGTATGACCAGCCGGTATTTAGACGAGCTTGATCTTCTCGATATCCTTGCGCGAGGACTCGCGATACAGCGAGAACTTGCGGCCGATAACCTGGACGACCTCGGCGTGGCAGCGCTCGGCGAGCTCCTCGGCGGCCTCGCGGGCGGAAAGGCTGGAGCCGTCCAGCACGGAGCACTTAACGAGCTCGTGCTTCTCCAGGTAGGCAACCGTCTGCTCGACGGTGCCCTCGTTGACATCGGACTTACCGATGATGATGGCGGGGTTGAGGTGATGGGCCATGCTGCGAAGCTGCTTGACCTGGGCTCCTGTCAGTGCCATGGGTTCTCGCTTTCTATGTATGGGGCGCCCCGCAATGGGGCCTTAATCTACGTGAGCTGTCCCACGATAGCGCAGGAACGGCGCGGTGTGGGGCGTGTTTGCCCAGTTCAAAAAGAATGCGGATGCCGAGCGGGAGAACAGCGCGGGTTACAGGCGGACGTGTACGGCGGCCGAAAGCGGTCTATGGACGGACCGAAGAGACCGGCTCCCATGCAATAAACGCCCAACGGACCTTGCGGACGTGGTCGAGCATGTAGCGCCCCTGCGACACGCCCTTGGACCCTGGCTCGCCGGCATGGGGATTCTCAATCATATGCTGAGCGACGTAGTCGCGCAGACGGTCAATCTTATCCTCGTTACCGTGCTCGAGCATGCGGGAGAAGTCCGCCACGCCCGCCTCAAGGCTATCGAAGGTATCGCGACGAGGCGATTCAAAGTACGTAACCTGCGGCAGGGCACCCATCTGAATGAGGATATTGAAGGCATACACAAAGCCATTACTGCAGGTAACCGAGGCACCGATGGCGTTCATCAGGTGCAGGTCATAGCGCGGGCTGGAGTTGGCGACCATCGTGACGGCACAACGCCGACGAGCCGTTCGATCAAGCTTGGCAAGCGCGCCTTTTAGGTTGGTCGTGGTGACAGAGCGACTGGCAAAGGCAACATCTACCGCTTTCGCGACCGGTCCAACCAAGTCCCAGTCATCATCCCAAGCAAGCTCAAGCGGTGTAATGCGATCCTCGAGCCCATAGTACTCAATGCCAGCATCAAGCGTGCCCAACATAGCAGGGGAAAAGTCAGCAGCAATCACAGGATGTCCGTCCTGCGCAAGCGGAATAGCAATCGACCCAGCCCCACACCCCATATCAAGCACCGACTCACCAGGCTCAAGCGCTAACAGCTTCATAAAATCCCGAGCATACGGAGCAGTCTCAAGCGGCCGAAAATGCCGAGCCCGCTTATCCCACTCAAAAGAATCATCAGCTCGCCGCCGACCAGCCTGCAAGCGCATCCATTCGCCATTCCAATCAGCAGAAAGCAGCTCAGATTGAATTACACCATCAGCCACGGGCCATCCCCCTCACAACAAAAAAGCGACTCCTCCCAAAAGAAGAGCCGCAACCAGCATATATCAGAAAGAACCGATCCAACGCCAAACCGCCATACCAGCAAAGTAGGGCAGAAGCGAAGCGACTGCCAAAGGGATAGAACCCAACCGAGGTCCCGTTGTGCGTGAGCCCCGGGGAGGGCAAATATATAAGGTCGATCGCGAGTTCCGCACGAGCCGGAGAGCACTTAATGTGCTCTCCGTGCGAGTCAGGACTGTCCGAGCAGGCGACCTTATATATTTGCCCTCCCCGGGGCTCCTCGCCCGAACCCCTCAGCTAGTTCTTCAGCGAGTTCAGCGGTGCCGGGAAGCGTCCACCGCGGTGGGCAAGCACGGTGCCGGCGTTGGGGTTCACCGGCATGATGGGCGCACGGCCGAACAGGCCGCCGTATTCGACGCAGTCGCCCACGCCCTTGCCAATGGCGGGAATCACGCGCACGGCCGTAGTCTTGTTGTTGATGACACCGATAGCCATCTCGTCGGCGATGATGCCGGCGATGGTTTCGACCGGGGTGTCGCCGGGGATGGCGATCATGTCCAGGCCAACGGAGCACACGCAGGTCATGGCCTCGAGCTTCTCGAGTGAAAGCGCGCCGGCCTCGACGGCAGCGATCATGCCGGCGTCCTCGGACACGGGGATAAAGGCGCCCGAGAGACCGCCCACGCTGGAGCTGGCCATGACGCCGCCCTTCTTGACGGCATCGTTGAGCATGGCGAGCGCACAGGTCGTGCCCGGGCCACCGCAGGTGCCCACGCCGATGATCTCGAGGATGCGCGCGACGGAGTCGCCGATGGCGGGCGTGGGAGCCAGCGACAGGTCGACAATGCCCTTCTCGACACCCAGGCGATGGGCGGCCTCGCGGCTCATGAGCTCGCCAGCACGGGTGATCTTAAAGGCGGTCTGCTTAATCTTTTCGGCGACTTCCATCATCGATGCGGAATCGGGCAGCGTCTCCAGGGCTGCGGCCATAACGCCGGGGCCCGAGACGCCTACGTTGATGACGGCGTCGGCCTCGCCACCGCCGTGAACGGCGCCCGCCATAAACGGGGAGTCCTCGACCATGTTGGCAAAGCATACAAACTTGGAGGCGCCAACGGAATCCTCATCTGCCGTAAGCTTGGCGGCATCGATGATGGTCTGAGCCGCCATAAGCACGGCGTCCATGTTGATGCCGGCGCGCAGGCTGGCGACGTTGACGCTGGAGCAGACGCGGCTGGTGGTAGCGAGCGCCTGGGGGATGGACTGGATGACGCGGCGGTCGGCGTCGCCGATGCCCTTCTGGACGAGTGCGGAGAAGCCGCCCAGGTAATCGATGCCGAGCGTCTCGGCCGCGCGGTCGAGGGCATGCGCGATAGGGGTGAGGTCCTCATCCTTGCAGCATGCGGCGATCTGCGCCACCGGGGTGACGGAAACGCGCTTGTTGACGATGGGGATACCGTACTCGCGCTCGAGGTTCTCGGCGGTCTCGACCAGGTGTTCAGCCGTGTGCGTCACGTGGTCGTAGATCTTCGTGCACATGCGATCGAGGTTCTCGTCGCCGCAACCCATGAGCGAAACACCCATGGTGATGGTCCTGATGTCGAGGTTCTGCTCCTCAACCATGCCGCGGGTTTCCGCGATTTCTGCGGGCGTGATCGCCATCCTTGCACTCCTATCTGCCAAAACGAGCATAGTCTTATCTATTTTAACGTGCCGCACGTGCCAAGTGGCGCATGCGGCACGTTTTGGTGCTCGGTTGTTTCCGTTGTGTTACTGCCCAAAGACTTCTTCGGCGATACGTGCGCTTTCGGCGGCGTCTTTGGCGTAGTAGTCCGCGCCGATCTGCTTGGCGTATTCGGGGGTGAGCACGGCGCCACCTACGATGATCTTGACACCCGGCACCTCGGCATGGAGCAGTTTGATGGTCTCCTCCATGGCGACGACCGTGGTGGTCATAAGCGCCGAAAGACCGACGAGCTTGATGTCACGCTCCCGTACGGTCTTGAGCACCTCTTGCGGGTCGACGTCGCGGCCTAGGTCAAAGACGGTATAGCCGTAGTTATCGAGCAGCATCTTGACGATGTTCTTACCGATGTCGTGGATGTCGCCCTTGACGGTGGCAACGCAGATCTTGCCCTTGTCGGCAATCTCGCCGGCGGGCATCAGGCGCTTGATGGTGTCAAAACCCACGCGCGCGGCCTCGGCCGAGGCCATAAGCTGCGGCAAGAAGAACTTGCCCTGGTCAAAGAGGACTCCGACCTCATCGAGGGCGGGGATAAAGTGATTGTTGATGAGGTCCATGGCGTCGTGATCTGCCAGCAGACGCTCGGTCTCGGCCGCGATCTCGCCTTTGCGGCCCGAGACGACCATGCGACGAATCGGGTCGTCGTTGCCGTCAGTGCCGGTGGTGCCAGCAGCGGGCACAGTGTCGGTCGATGCGGCCTGAGCTGCTGCTGGGTTTGCGGCGATCTTGTACGGATCGGTCCAGCCGGCGTAGCGCTCGATGTATCCGGTCGAGCCCTCGTCCTCAACGCTCAGGACGCGATAGCTGTAGACGGTATCCATAAAGCGCTTGGAGCCCGGGTTCATGATGGGGGCATCGAGACCTGCGCCAAAAGCGGCAGCCAAGAAGACCGAGCCCAGCAGCGGGCGGGCAGGCAGGCCAAAGCTGATGTTCGACACGCCGAGTGCACATTTGACGCCCAGACGCTCCTTGCACAGGGACATGGCGCGTAGGATTTGCTCGGCCTGGCGCTGGTTGGTCGAGGCGGTCATGACCAGGCAGTCGATGAGGATGCGGTCCGGGCCGATGCCGTAGCGGGCAGCCTCGGCCACGATGCGCTCGGCGATGGCGAAGCGAGCCTCGGCGGTATCGGGGATGCCGCCTTCGTCGAGCGTGAGGCCGACGACGTTGGTGCCGTAGTGGGCGACCAGCGGAAAGATCTCATCCATGATCTGCTGCTTGCCATTGACCGAGTTGATGATGGGCTTGCCGGCGTAGCGGCGCACGGCGGCCTCGACGGCCGCGGGGTCGGTGGAGTCGATCTGCAGCGGCAACAGCGTGGAGCCCTGGAGCTGCTCGGTCGCCTGTTGGATGACCTTGACCTCGTCGATTTCGGGCAGGCCCACGTTGACGTCCAGGATGTCGGCGCCCTGTTCCTGCTGGCTGATGCCCTGGCTCACGACGTAATCCAGGTCGCCGTCGCGCAGGGCCTGTTGCAGGCGCTTTTTGCCGGTGGGGTTGATGCGTTCGCCGATGACGGCGATCTTGTGGCCGTTACAGGGAAGGTCCACGACCGTCTGGGCGCTCGTGACCGACATGCTGGGCTTGCGGTGGCGCGGGCTGGGCGTGTGGTTGTCGATAAGCGTGCGCAAGGCCGCCATGTGCGCCGGCGTGGTTCCGCAGCAGCCGCCCACAACGCTCACGCCGTCCTCGATCATGCCGGCGACGGCCTTGGCGTATTCGGGGGCCTGGATGTCAAAGACGGTGTTACCGTCGTCGTCCACGTGGGGGAGTCCTGCATTGGCCTGCACCATAATGGGCTTGTCGGTAACGGTGAGCATGCGTGCGGCGAGTCCTCGGAGCTCGGCCGGGCCCTGGCTGCAGTTGATGCCCAGGACGTCGGCGCCGATGGCGTCGAGCGTGATGGCGGCCACCTCGGGACTCGTACCCAGGAACGTGCGGCCGTCTTCCTCAAAGGTCATGGTGGCAAAGACGGGCAGGTCGGAGTTCTCGCGGCAGGCGAGGACGGCCGCCTTGATCTCGGCAAGGTCGGTCATGGTCTCGATAATAAAGAGGTCCACGCCCGCGGCGACGCCCGCGCGCACCTCTTCGGCAAAGAGGTCATAGGCCTCGTCGAAGCTGAGGGTGCCCAAGGGGCGAAGCAGCGCGCCGATGGGGCCGATATCGCCGGCGACGTAGTGGGCACCGGCCGCGCGGGCGCAGGCGACAGCGGCGGCAAAGACGTCTGCCACGGTGGCGGCGCCGTCGAGCTTGTGGGCGTTGGCACCAAAGGTGTTGGCGGTGATCACGTCGCAGCCAGCCTCGACGTACTGGCGTTGAATGTCGGTAATGACCTGGGGCTCCTCAAAGTTGAGCAGCTCGGGCAGGGCGCCGGCCTTCATGCCGGCAGCCTGCAGCATGGTGCCCATGCCGCCGTCGAACAGCAAGTGCCCCGTGCCCTCGATGGCGGCGCGCAGGCGATCGTCCTTAATGCGCAGATCGTCGATCGTGCGCGTCTTGTATGCAGCGCCATTACGGCGTGCGGCATCAACGGGCGCCGCCAGCGCAGCGCCGTCCAGATCACGAGTGATAAGCGGAGTAAACATCGAGGGCTCCTAATGGCTGGAATAGCAGGTGGTGTGGGCGGCGCGGAAGCGGCAGTGCTCGCGCATGCGGCAGATATTGCAGGTAGGGCGGCTCTGGGCGTCGTGGACCTCACCGTCAAATAGACCGATTACTGCGGTCACGCTCTTGGTGGGCATGAGCAGGTTGGTAGGCGTGACGGTAAGCCCGATGAGCCGCGTAGCGTTGAGCGCAGCAACGATTGAGCGCTGGGCCGTAAGCGGGCAGTCGCCGTAGCCGGGACTAAAGCGCCGGTTGCCGGCGAGTCCGTGTGCGGCGGCCGCAGCCTTGACCTGCTGGTCCATCTGCTCGACGGCGGCTTCTACATAGGCAGAGCATGCGGCGTCGAGCACGGCTCCCTCCAGGGGCTGCTGGGCTCCCGTGGTGCGCAGACGACGCTCGGCGTCCATGCCGAGGGTGCATGCCATGAGTGCGGCAAAGCGGGCGTCTTTGAGGTGGCGATAGATATCGCGACCGCGCAGCTCAACGTTGGTGCCGACCAAGCGAATGCAAGGATCGCCCTGTTCATCGACTCCCGTGGCATCGATGGCAAATATGCGGCGCACGCCGCGGGGCTCAATGTCCAGCTCCAGACGCTCAACGACAAGCTCAATACGCTGCGACAGCTCTGGCTCAATCTGCTGGCCGCCGTAGCCCAGGTAGCGCAGCATCTCGGCACGGTCGACACGAGGGTGGTGGTCAGCGTCGATACGATAAAGCGCCGGCGACGCAAGGTCGGCCGGCACTTCAACAACGGTTATATCGGCGTGCGGTTTTTCCATTACCCCAGGCGCTCCATAATGGTCGCGGCGATTGCAGGACGGTTCATAGTGTACAGGTGCAGACCGTCGGCACCGTGCTCCTTAAGGTCGCAAAGCTGACGAGCAGCATAATCTACACCGGCCGCCTGCAGGCTCTCGGGGTCGTTCTCGTACTTGGCGAGAATCTTGATGACGGGGGAGGGCAGCGACGCACCGCACATAAAGACCATGCGGCTGATCTGCGACTTGCCCATAAACGGCATGATGCCCGCGGTAATGGGCACGGTGATGCCGGCCTTGTCGGCAAGCTCGCGAAAACGGTAAAAGCACTCGTTATCAAAAAAGAGCTGCGTCACAAAGAAGCTCGCGCCGGCGTCCTGTTTTTGCTTGAGGTGCTCGACCGAGAGGTTGAGATCCTCGCAGGCAATGTGGCCCTCGGGGTAGGCTGCGGCACCCACGCAAAAGCCGGCGTCGACGAGCTCGGGGATAAGGTCGCGGGCGTAGGCGTAGTCCGAGGCGGGCTTGTCGTCCTCGGTCGCGCCAGCGGGAAGATCACCGCGCAGGGCCAGGATGTTTTCAACGCCGGCGGTGCGATACTCGTCGATCTTGGCGGCGATATCGGCATGCGAGCGGCCCACGCAGGTAAGGTGTGCCACCGAGGGCGTGTCGAATTCGCTCGAAATCATATGCGCGATGGGGGCGGTGGCGGCACCGTTGCCCGAGCCGCCGGCCGAGCAGGTGACCGAGACAAAGCTCGGCGAA
>URMR01000026.1 GCA_900548935.1 uncultured Collinsella sp. | reverse complement strand
TTCGCGGGTCGCGGTTGAGTCGGACACGCAGGCAGTGCAGCTGCTCGATTATATCCATCTCAATCCCGTGAAAGGTGCGCTCGACTCGCTTGAGGCGTACCGCTGGTCAAGTTACAAGGCATATCAGCTGGGCTACGATCCCTTTGATAGTTGTGATGCGGCCCCTATGCTCGATATTGTCGGAGGTTCCCGTTGCTATTGCGAGCATATCGAGGAAGTTGCCGGGCGCATCTGGTCAGAGGAGATTCTTCCGCGCCGACGGATCCCCGATGAGGATGCTCTTTCTGTTGCGCGCGAAGTCCTGCCCAGCATAGATCCTGCGCTGCTCAAGGCCTTGCCACGCCCCGAACGCGATGCCTGTCTGCTGAGGCTTAGGCGGGCACATCTCACGGTCAAGCAAATTGCCCGTATCACTGGTATCGGCTCTTCAAGCGTAACCAAGGCCACCACAGGCTGGAAGGAGGCTGCGTGAGGCAGGGGGCGAACCGATGCCGGCACGCGTTATGTCTGTTCCAAATGCATGAAAGCACTCATGTAAGTCTGTCCCCAATGAGTGAAAACACTCATGCAAGTCTGTCCCCAATGAGCGCAAAAAGGCGCCCTCCGTAGGGGAGGGCGCCTTTGGTAAGTTCTATGTGAACGCGAGGTCTTTGACCCGGAGAGTCCGAGGTACTTGTTGGTAAGACCTTATTTAGGAGCGCGCAACCTTGCCGGACTTGAGGCAGGTGGAGCAAACGTTCATCTTGCGACGGTGGCCATCGACGACGACGTAGACGCGCTGGATGTTGGGGCGGAACTTACGGTTGGTGACGCGGTGAGAGTGGCTGATGGAGCGACCGGCAACGGGGTGCTTACCGCAAACTTCGCAAACTTTGGACATAACTGACCCTCCTTGGGCGACAAACGAACATGTCGCGTTAACAAACAAGCCTGAACTATAGCACAGAAGCAGCTCCCTGTGCGTAATCTACACAGAGATATTTCTCTTTTGGCGATAGTGCTCACGCCACGGCCCTGGACGTAGATCCGATTTGCGTGCAGCAGAGGGGATTATGCCAGCTCGTGCGTGCGTTTTCAAGCTCGTCCCACAAATATATATAGGTTTATTGAGCATTGGGCTGCGTTTACGGATTGCTTTGTATTTATGCTCGCAATTAAGCTCGAGGTTGGCTACACTATCCCTTGACCATTAAAGGGGTACGAGATACCCACATGGAATTACATAGCTGCCAAAGAGCAGCCTTTCCTGTGGGTGTCTGGTCCGCTTTGAGCGGTCGGGCATCTATTTTTTTGACTGTGTCAGCAGTCAAGACATGTGAGGAAGGAGATCGATGGGCACGACTTCCCCCAAGGCGGTCATCATGGACGAGACCGCCGTCAATCGAGCGATGACCCGCATCGCGCACGAGATTCTCGAGCGCAACGAGGGCTGTGAAGACCTCGCTCTGGTCGGCATCGTCACGCGCGGCGACCTTCTGGCAAAGAAGCTCGCCGAGGAGATCAAGGAGATCGAGGGCGTCGACGTTCCGCTCGGCAGCCTCGACATCAGCTTCTACCGTGATGACTACGCTACCAATTTCGCTCCCGCGATCCACGCCACCAACATTCCCTTTAGCGTCGACGGCAAGCGCGTCGTGCTGGTGGACGACATCCTGTACACGGGTCGTACCATCCGCGCCGCTCTCGACGCCGTCATGGACCTGGGCCGTCCGAGCCGTATCGAGCTGGCAGTTCTCGTTGACCGCGGTCACCGCGAGCTCCCCATCTCGCCGGACTTTGTCGGCAAGAACGTTCCCTCGTCGCATGAGGAGAACGTGCACCTATATATGAAGGAAGTCGACGGCCACACCGCTGTCGAGATTAACGACGTCGCGCCGGGTTCCCACGTGGGCTCCGCGCCGCTGGGAGGTGAGTAGTACCGTGGCGTTCAACCATAAGCACCTGATCGACATTACCGAGTACTCCGAAGAGGATATCAAGCTCATCCTCGAGACCGCCAAGGCGTTCTCCGAGGTCAACGAGCGTGCGATCAAAAAGGTCCCCACGCTCAAGGGCAAGACCATCGTCAACATGTTCAACGAGCCCTCGACGCGTACCCGCAGCTCTTTCGAGCTCGCCGAGAAGCGTCTTTCGGCCGACAGCCTTAACTTTGGCGGCTCCTCGACCTCCACGGTTAAGGGCGAAAGCCTCGTCGACACCGTCGAGACCCTCAACGCCTATAAGATCGACTGCATCGTCGTTCGCGATAAGCACGCCGGCGCTCCCTACATCGTCACGCAGAACTCGCCCGCGAGCGTCATCTGCGCCGGTGACGGCAAGCACAACCATCCCACGCAGGCCCTGCTCGACCTGTACACCATCTGGGAGCACAAGGGTGACTTCCACGGTCTGAAGGTCGCCGTCGTCGGCGATATCGCACACTCCCGCGTTTGCGGCTCGCTGATCCCCGCCCTTAAGATCATGGGCTGCGAGACCTACGCCGTCGCCCCCGGCACGCTGCTGCCGCCGGCGCCCGAGGTCCTGGGCTGCGACCACGTGACGAGCGATCTCGATTCCGTCCTGCCCGAGCTGGACGTCGTTTATATGCTGCGCGTGCAGCAGGAGCGCCTCGAGGGTGCCCCGTTCCCGACCATTCGCGAGTACCACAAGCTCTTCGGCCTGACCAAGGACCGCGAGAAGCTCATGAAGCCCGACGCGATCATTTGCCACCCGGGCCCCATCAACCGCGGTGTCGAGTTCGACTCCTATATGGCCGACCACCCGCAACGCTCCGTCATCCTGGAGCAGGTCTACGCCGGTATCTGCGTGCGTATGGCTATCCTGTATCTGCTGCTTGGAGGTGCCGATAATGGCCTTGCTTCTTAAGAATGCCCACGTCGTCGACCCGTCTGTCGAGCTTGACGGTGTCGTTGACGTCCTGATTGACGGCGACAAGATCGCCGAGGTCGGCGAGAATCTCGCCGTCGAGGGAGCCGAGGTCCGCGACCTTTCCGGCAAGTACCTCGTCCCCGGCCTGGTGGATATGCACGTTCACCTTCGCGAGCCCGGCTACGAGGTCAAAGAGGACATCGAGAGCGGCACCCGCGCAGCTGCCAAGGGCGGCTTTACTGGCGTGTGCTCCATGCCCAACACCGATCCCGTTACCGATAACGGCACCGTCGTGGAGTTCGTCAAGTCCCGCGCTGCCGAGGTCGGTCACTGCCGCGTCTATCCGTCCGGCGCCATGACCCGCGGTCTTAAGGGCGAGGCCATGTCCGAGATGGGCGATATGGTCGCCCACGGCGCCGTCGCCTTCACCGACGACGGTCGCGGCGTGCAGGGCGCTGGCATGCTCCGTCGCTGCATGGACTACGGCAAGATGTTCGGCAAGGTCTTTATGAGCCACTGCCAGGACGAGGACCTGGTCGGCCACGGTCAGATCAACGAGGGCAAGGTCTCGACCCGTCTGGCCCTCGAGGGTTGGCCGGCTGCCGGCGAGGAGCTCCAGATCGCCCGCGACATTGAGATCGCTAAGCTGACCGGTGCCAAGCTGCACATTCAGCACATCTCCACCGCTCATGGCCTGGAGATCGTGCGTGCCGGTAAGGCCGCCGGTGTCCAGGTGACCTGCGAGGCCACGCCGCACCACATGTTCCTGACCGAGAACGACTTGGACGAGACCTACAACACCTCGCTCAAGGTCAATCCGCCGCTGCGCACCGACGAGGACGCCGAGGCTATCCGTCAGGGTGTCATCGACGGTACCGTCGACGCTATCGTCACCGATCACGCTCCCCACACCCCGTGGGAGAAGGCCCGCGAGTTCGAGCTTGCGCCCTTTGGCATGATCGGCCTCGAGACCTCGCTGTCGCTCGTGCTCACCGAGCTGGTCAACACTGGCAAGATGGGCGTGGGCCGCATGGTCGAGCTCATGGCCATCAAGCCGCGTGAGATCCTGGGCCTCGATCAGGTTCAGGTCAAGGCGGGCTCCGTTGCCGACCTGACTGTGTTCGATCCCGCTGCCACCTGGACGGTCGGCGAGGACGGTTACGAGTCGCGTGCCGAGAACTCCGGTTTTGCCGGTCGCACGCTCACCGGTCGTGCCACCGATGTGTTTGTCGGCGGCAAGCAGACGCTCGCCGACGGCTGCATCTGCTAGCATAGCCTTATCGTTTTTGTGCGCGGTGCCCTTGCGGTGCCGCGCTTTCTGTTCGTTTTGACCATGCAACCGCATGGGGGATTGGAGCGTCTATGCCCACACCTTCCACTGCACGCATGCACGACTTCGAGGTCGTATCGAACCAGGAGATCGCCGACGGCATCTTCTCGCTCGTCATCTCGGCCCCCAAGCTTGCAAGTGCGCTCAAGCCCGGTCAGTTTGTGAACATTGCCGTGCCCGGCGATGCGTCCTCGCTGCTTCGCGTGCCCCTGAGCTACTACCGCGCCGACGCCGAGGCCGGCACCGTCGAGCTGTGGTACGCCGTCGTGGGCGACGACACCCGTCGCCTGTCGCAGATGGCCCCCGGTTCCACCTCTAATCTGCTGGGCCCTGGCGGCCGCGGCTGGCTTGTTCCCGAGGGCACCAGGAAGGCATTGCTTGTCGCCGGGGGCATCGGTGTTCCGCCCGTGCTGTGCCTTGCCGGCAAGCTTGCCGAGCAGGGCGTGGATGTCGACGTTTGCTTGGGCTTTGGCACCGCTTCCAAGGCCGTGGGTGTCGATGAGTTCCGCGCGCTGGGCGCCACGGTTAACGTGTGCACCGATGATGGCACGCTGGGCACGCATGGTTTTTGCACCGACCCGGCAGCCGAGCTGCTCGGCGAGGGCGGCTACGACTACGTCGCCAGCTGCGGTCCCGCTGTCATGATGAAGAAGGTCGCCGCCGCTGCCGCCGAGGCCGGTGCGTACTGCGAGGTGTCGCTTGAGCGCATGATGAGCTGTGGCTTTGGCGCCTGCAACACCTGCAATGTCGAGACGGTCGACGGTATGAAGGGCGCCTGCATGTGCGGGCCCGTATTCGATGCTTCCAAGGTGGTGGTCTTCTAGTGGGTACCGTGAACATGGCCGTCGATTTCGGCGGCGTCAAGATGCAGAACCCCATCAACACCGCAGCCGGTACCTTTGGCTACGGTTGGCAGTTCCAGAACTTCTTTGATGTTTCCCAGCTGGGCGCCATCACCACCAAGGGTTGCGCTGCCGAGCCCTGGCCCGGCAACCCCGCGCCCCGCATGGCCGAGATTCCCGGCGGCATGATCAACTCCGTGGGCCTTCAGAACCCCGGCGTGGCCGCTTTTGCCCGCGAGTCCGGTCCGTGGCTCGAACAGCTGTCCAAGGACGGCTGTCAGGTCATCTGTCAGGTTGCCGGCCACTCCGTCGAGGAGTTTGTCCGCGCGCTCGAGATGTATGTCGAGCTGTGCCCCTGGGCTGCCGGCTACGAGATCAACGTGAGCTGCCCCAATATCGCCGCCGGCGGTGCCGCCATGGGTTCCTCGCCCGAGGGCGCCTCTGCCGTTATGGCTGCTTGCCGCAAGGTGACCGATAAGCCGCTGTTCGTAAAGATGGCTCCGGTCAACGTTGCCGAGATTGCCAAGGCTCTCGAGGCCGCTGGCGCCGACGGACTTTCGGTCATCAACTCCATCCAGGGCATGGCCATCGATGTTCATACCCGCAAGTCCCGCGTGGCCAAGCTCAAGGGTGGCCTTTCGGGCCCGCTGTGCCACCACATCGCCGTGCGCATGGTCTGGGAGGTTGCCCAGGCCGTCGATATCCCCATCAACGGTGTCGGCGGCGTCATGACGGGCGAAGATGCGGCCGAGTTTATCCTGGCCGGCGCCACCTGCGTGTCGGTCGGCATGGCCAACTTCGTCGATCCGTGCGCTTCGCTCAAGATCGCGCACGAGCTCGAGGCTTGGGCGGAGTCCCAGGGCGTAAAGGACATCAACGAGCTGGTAGGTGCTTTCGAATGCTAGAGACCGATGCCCGCGACCGCGTTATCGTCGCCCTCGACTGCGACCGTGAGCGTGCGTTCGAGCTCGCCCACGAGCTTTCTGGTCATGCCGCTTGGCTCAAGGTGGGCATGACGCTCTATTACGCTGAGGGCCCCGAGATCGTCAAGACGTTCAAGGACCTGGGTTTTAAGGTCTTCCTTGACCTTAAGTTCCATGACATTCCGCATCAGGTGCGCGGTGCCGCCCGTTCCGCCTCGCTTGCCGGTGCCGACCTGCTCTCGGTCCATGGTTTGGGTTCTGGTGCCATGCTCGCTGCGTGCCGTGAGGGTGCCGAGGAGGCGCGCGAAGACCGCGCCAAACTCGTTGCCATTACCGTGCTCACGAGCATGAACCAGGAGTCGCTGGCCGAGATTGGCGTCGAGTCGCCCGTGGCCGAGGAAGCCGCCCGCCTGGCAAAGCTTGCCCAGGCCAACGGCATCGACGGCATCGTGTGCTCGCCGATGGAGGCCCATGACATGCGTGAGCTGCTCGGCCCCGACGCGCTGATCGTGACTCCGGGCGTGCGTCCGGTGGGCGCCGCCTTGGGCGATCAATCCCGCGTGGCGACGCCCTCCCAGGCTATCGAGCGCGGCGCGAGCCACATCGTGGTGGGCCGACCCATCACCGGTGCCGACGACCCGGTTGCCGCCTTTGACGCCATCGTTGCCGAGTTGGTCGAAAACGTCGCCTAAAAGATTCCCTCAAGTCACCACTTTTGGGTCTCATTAGCACAAATTAGCCCCTGTGCCTGCGATAACTTTCCCATCCTTTGTGTGGAATCGCAGGTCAGGGGCTTAACTTTGACCTTCGTATATTGCACTTTTCGCAGGTATCGTCTAACCTATGGAGCCGTCGATTGGGCATTTAGTGCGTTTGACGTGCTAAAATGCTAATTATTGCATCAGATATAACCCAACTATTTGGAGGTTCGAATGGCACTCCCTCAGCTTACCGACGAGCAGCGCAAGCAGGCTCTTGAGAAGGCTGCCGCCGCACGTCACGCCCGCGCTGAGCTTCGCGAGCAGATCAAGAAGGGCGAGAAGTCCCTCGAGTCCGTGCTTAACTCCGATGACCCCATCGCTTCCCGCATGAAGGTTTCCACCCTCATCGAGTCTCTCCCCGGTTATGGCAAGGCCAAGGCTGCCAAGATCATGGAGGAGCTCGGCATCTCCGCTACCCGTCGCGTCCAGGGCCTCGGCGTCCGTCAGCGCGAGCAGCTCCTCGAGCAGCTGACCAAATAAGTGAGCGCTCAGGATTCAAAGCTCTTTGTGATTTCTGGACCGTCAGGTGCAGGTAAGGGCACGCTCGTCACTCGTGTGCGCGAGCGTCGCTCGAACCTGGGCCTGACGGTTTCGGCTACCACGCGAGCACCACGCAAAGGTGAGGTCGACGGCGTCAACTACTTTTTCCTGACGCGCAAGGAGTTCGACCGCCGCGTGGCAAACGGTGAGTTTGTTGAGTGGGCTGAGGTCCACGGCAACTGCTACGGCACGTTGGTGAGCGAGGTCACATCCAAGCTCGCCTCTGGCTCGTCTCTGATCTTGGAGATCGATGTTCAGGGTGCCCTGCAGGTCAAGGAGCGTTTTCCCGAGGCCGTGCTGATCTTTATCAAGCCGCCTTCGCTCGAGGTGCTTCGCGATCGCCTGGTCGGTCGCGGTACCGAGACGCCCGAGACGATCGAGCTGCGTATGGCAAACGCCGCCGATGAACTTGCCCTTGCCGACCGCTACGACGACGTCGTGGTGAATGACGATCTCGACCGCGCGACCGATGAGCTCGTTCGCGTTCTCGATATGCATGAAAGGATCTGAGGTCCGTGTCCGTTGTAAAGCCTTGCATTGACGATCTTCTGGAGAAGACCGATCACAACCGCTTCCTGCTCGCCTCGCTTGCCTCCAAGCGCGCCTGCGACATTAACAGCATGCTGCGTGGTCAGCACAACCGCGTGCTCGCCGTCCAGGATGTCGACGACATCACCATTGCACTCTCCGGTGCCGATACCATCTCGATGGCTATGGACGAGATTGTCGACGGCGATATCTCCTACGACGAGGCCCGTTACGAGAAGGCGCTCGGCCACAAGGTCGCTGAAGCCTAAATGGCAGCTCGCGTCTGCCTGGTCCACTATCACGAGGTTGGACTGAAGGGCAAGAACCGCGCACATTTTGAGCATATCCTCATGGATAACATCAAGGCGGCCTTGGCCGCCTTTTCCGTGAATGCCGTGTCTCGAATTTCCGGTTATATCCTCGTGACCTTTAACGAGCATCAGGCCGACGAGGCGGCGCGCGTCATTCGCACCGTCCCCGGCGTTGCCCGCGTGTCCCTGGCATATCACACGAACCGCGACCCGCAGGAATACTGCGCCGCCGCCGTGAAGGCGCTGCGCGAATTTGGTCCCTTCGAGTCGTTTAAGGTGCATGCCAAGCGCTCGAACACCGACTTCGAGCTCACCTCGATTGATATCAATCGACAGGTTGGCGAGGTACTGTGCGAGGCGTTTCCCGATAAAAAGGTCCAGATGCACGACCCCGACGCGATGGTGCACGTACTGGTGGTTCAGGGTAGCGTTTACGTGTACGCACGCTCCGAGCGCGGCGTGGGTGGTCTTCCGGTGGGGTCTGCCGGCAAGGTTGTGACGCTGCTTTCCTCGGGTATCGATTCGCCGGTGGCGACCTGGATGCTCGCGCGTCGCGGCGCGGTGTGCGTGCCGGTACATTTCTCCGGTCGTCCGCAGACGCCCGATACGAGTGAGTATCTGGTGCAGGACATCATCCGTGCGCTTGAGCCGGGTGTCCAGATTGGCCGTCTGTACGTGGTGCCGTTTGGCGATTGTCAGCGTGAGATCTCGGTGACCTGCCCCAGCAACCTGCGCGTGATCATGTACCGTCGCATTATGTATTCGGTTGCCGAGCGCATTGCGCATATCGAGGGCGCCAAGGCTATCGTGACCGGTGAATCGCTCGGTCAGGTTGCTTCCCAGACGCTCGAGAACATTATGGCCGTCAACGAGGCTGTGAAGATCCCCGTGTTCCGTCCGTTGATCGGTTCGGACAAGCAGGAGATCATCGCACGCGCTGAGGAGATCGGTACGTTCGATATCTCGACTGAGGCCGCTCCCGACTGCTGCACGCTGTTTATGCCGCGCCGTCCCGAGACGCACGCTAAACTCGATGCCGTGCATGAGGCGTGGGAGCTGTTCGATCACGAGGAGATGATTGAGCGTTTGCTCAAACAGACTGAGTACATCGACTTCGAGAGCAACACGTATAAGGCCCCTAAGACCTTAAAACGCAAGCATTCCGAGCTCGCTCCACGTGAGATTTACCAAGATCACGAATAATGTTGTGTATAGACCGGCGGTGATTTTGCATCGTCGGTCTTTTTCTATCTGGGCATTAGGCGATAAACGGTTCATTTGTCGACGTGTGCCTGAATAAATGGACACTTTTCCGCAAGGTTTTGGTCAGCTTTTGGTTTGACCGCGATAACCGGTGTGGGCATGTGGAGGCTGCAGCGCTCGTTTCCTGACACGATGGTGTTGGGAGGTGTTTGCTATGGCGCAGCGCGAGCAACACGAACGGGTTAAACGGATGGACCGCTGGGCAGAAAAGCTGCTCGGCCATAAGGCGGTGGTCGTGGCGATTCTGGTTGTCATTGCTGCCGCGAGCGGCTTGGCGATGGCAAGTTTTAATAGCCGCTCCAGCGGCGTGTCGTTTGAGCGTAGTGATGAGGCAGGCGCCTCGGATGTGCGCGGGGACGGGGACGCGTCACCTGATGATGCCGATGAGTCGTCTGCCAAGAGCTCCTCTGCTGCCGAGGTGTACGTCGATGTGGATGGCGCCGTTGTGAGGCCTGGCGTGTACCGGCTCAAAGACGGAGCACGGGTGTCCGAGGCGATCGATTCCGCCGGAGGGCTTACGGCCGAGGCGGATGTGACAGGGCTTAATCGTGCGTCCAAGATTACAGATGGTCAAAAGATCTATGTGCCGACGGTAGGGGAGCAACAGGCGGCTGCAGCGGTCGGCGGTGCCGACAGCGCCGCCGTGGCTTCTGGTGCGGGGTCTTCGTCGGGACTTGTGAACATCAATACGGCAAGTGCGGCGGAGCTGCAGACGCTTTCGGGCATCGGGCCTTCTATGGCCCAGTCGATTATCGACGAGCGGACGCAAAACGGGGCCTTTGCCTCGGTCGATGACCTTATGCGCGTATCGGGGATCGGTGAGAAGAAGCTCGCCAAAATTAAAGATTGCATCTGCGTATGAGTGCGACCGAGCGCGAGCATGTGATGCCACCGCGGCCTTTGATGCCGTGGACCATGGCCCTTTGTGTCGGCTTGTGTGCGAGCTGTGGCTTGGTACTTAACGTGGCAGTCGATGTGCTGCTGGAAGAGCGGGCGGCGCCCGTCACAGTGCTTATGGCCATTCCCGTTGTGGCTGCGGCGTTCATCTTATTAGCTCGGTCCTGTATGCGTCTTGTGCGGTGGAGGCGATGGCTATATGCCGCGGCTCTCGGCCTCGTGGCGGGAGCTGCCGTGTCCACGGCTTGGGCGATAGGGGCGCTGCGCGCATCGAGGGCACTAGATAATCGAGCTGCGAGCAGTTTCGAATTTTATGTACAGGGCGATCCGTCCATCAATGACGGTGTGTACTCCTATACCTGTGATGCGTATGCGGGCGAAAAGCGTTTGGGTCAGGTACGGCTGTCGTGTGATCGAGAGCTCGGTGCCGGTTCGCATGTACGTGCTATCGGGCGAATTTCGCGCTTTGAGAATGATGCGTATGGGCGCTCACGCGTGCTTCGGGGCGAGCTTCGAAAGGTTAACGTCGTCCGGTTGGTATCGGTCGACGAGGGCTCTCCGGGGCCGTTGCTTTGGCTTCGAAACGAGCTCCTTGCCGTTATCGCGCCCGCGACCAATCCGGCGCGCTCGCTCATTGCCGGCGTTGTCTGCGGACGCTCGGCCGAGCTGCGTGCCCTGTCGGCGGGCGATTGGTTTTCGGTAACGGGCACCGCACATCTTATCGCCGTTTCGGGCAGCCATCTTGCCATCGTCGGGTTTGTGATTGAGAACGCTCTGCAAAAGACGCGCCTCTCTCGTGGGCTTCAGCGGGGGCTGTTGGTACTGGGCCTCGCTGCCTATGCCGTTTTTACTGGCGCTTCGCCCTCGGCCGTGCGCGCGTGCTCTATGGTGGCGGCGACGCTTGTCGCCAACGGCGCCGGACGTCGTCGGCATGGCCTCTCGGCTCTGTTTGTCACCATGGCAATCTTTGTGTTGCTGCGCCCGACGGTATTGTTCGAGATGGGTTTTCAACTATCGTGCGCCAGTGTTTTTGCCATCCTTTGTTTTTGCCCCTACGCTACCTACGCCTTGTGCGAGCTGAGCGTGCCATCGGGGGTTGCCGGTATTTTGTCCGTCACGATGTGCTCAAAACTCGCGACACTTCCCGTAACCATTCCCGCATTCGGGACGTTTTCGCTCATTGCCCCGCTTGCAAATGCCGTGATCGGTCCGGTGATAAGCGTACTGCTTGCTATATCGGTTGTGCTGGTGCCCTGCTCGCTTGTGCCGCTGTTGCGTCACGGGGCGCTCGTGGGGCCCATGATTGTCGCTCGCTGCGCCCTGTTCTTTGAGCAGCTCTTTGCTGCCGTTCCGGGCGCATCCGTAAGCGTGCCGCCCGATACGCCCTTGGTATACGTAGTGCCGTTTGCGCTGGCGGTCGTCTTGGTCTGGTGGCCACGCCCCCGCGCACGGAGCATGGCAGTGGGGCTGCTGTGTTTGATTCTTGCAGCGGGTGTTCCGTATGTCTATTGGGATCGATGTGCGCCGCCTTCGGTGACGGTCCTCGATGTTGGTCAGGCCGATGCGATTCTTATCCGCCAGGGTGGGACCGTGGCACTCGTGGACTGTGGACTCGATGAGCGCGTGGTGTCGGCGTTGGTTCGCAATAACGTTCACCATATCGACGCCGTCTTCGTGACGCATTGGGACGAAGACCATTGGGGTGGTCTTCCCGATGTGCTCGATCGGTTTTCGGTTGGAACCATTGCGGTCGCGGCCGATGCGCTGGACGGCGCTCCTGCTGAGGTCCTGAATCGCTCCGCCGTAACGTATCGGCAGGTGGCCCGTGCAGACACGGTTGATATCGGCGCATTTCAGGCTCGTGTGATGTGGCCGTTTGACACGGTGGATGGTGAGGGCAATGAAGACTCGCTTGTCTTGCTGCTCAGTTTTGCCCAAGGAGGCCAGAGTCTCCGCTTGCTGCTCACCGGTGATGCCGAGCTCGATCAGGAACGCGAGTTTGTACAGGAGGTGGGTGATATCGATGTGCTCAAGTTGGGACATCACGGCTCAAAGGTTTCTGTCGACTTAGACCTGCTGGGCACGCTTAAGCCCGAGCTCTCTATCGCGAGTGCGGGCGAGGGCAACCGCTACGGTCATCCATCCGATGCCTGCACCGATGCCGTTCGCGATGCGGGCGGCGCGTTCGCATGCACCATCGAACAGGGAGACATCACTGTCTCGCCGACTGCAACCGGTTTTGCCATGCGATGTCAGCGACCGTGATGCTGCCGTTGGCGCGGGATCAACCCGTGGGCTAGAATGGCACGGTACGAACACGAGAGCCCGCGGGAGGGGAGCGCGATGTCCGAAACCGGTCTGTTGCCGGCATATCTGATCGTCGGTACCGACGGAGTCAAACGCGACCACGCTGTCTCGCGTATGAAGGCGCGTCTGGAAAAGACGGGCATGGTCGAGTTCAACCTCGACGAGCGCGATATGACCAAGGACCCTGATATCGAGTCGATTATCGGATCGCTCAACACTTTTCCTATGGGCAGTGAGTTTCGCCTGGTAATCCTTGACGGCTGCTCAAAACTCGCCAAAGCGATCTCCGAGCCGCTTGTTGAGTATCTGGCGAGTCCCAGCCCCACGACGGTCTGTCTCGTCATAGCCGATTCACTCGCCAAGAACACACGCCTGTACAAGGCGATCGCCAAGATTGACAAGAAGGCCGTGATCGACTGTTCGGGCACTAAGCGCTGGGAGCTCCCACGCCGCGTGCAGCAGATGGCGACGCAGCACGGAAAGTCCATTTCGACGGCGGCCGCCGAGGAGCTCGTTTCGCGCTCGGGCGAGAACACCCGCATGCTCGATAACGACTTGGCCAAGCTTGCCCAGATGGTCGAGGCGCCGCAAATTGAGCTTGCCGATGTGGAGCGCTGGATCGTGCGCACGGCCGAAGTTCAGCCTTGGGACTTTCTCAATGCGGTCTCAGCCCGTGACATGCGCCGCTCGCTTGAGCTTTTCAATCTACTGCCCGCCAAGAGCTATGTGTGGACCTACACGCTGCTGTGCGGACGCATCCGCGAACTTATTGTCGCCAAGGCGCTCGATGCGCGTGGACAGGGTCGCGAGCTCGCCGCGACGCTCAAGCTTCAGGCCTGGCAGGTTAAGAATCACCTGACCTGGGCGCGGCGTTTTTCTATGGCGGAGCTTGTCGGTGCGCTCGAGGGCGCGGTCGATGTGGAGCTCGCGCTGAAGGGCTCGGCCGATTCTGAGACCGCGCTTTTGCTCTGGATTACGAACATCTTGAGAAAATTGTGATGATACCTGCCTATTTGACAAATTCGTTCTATCCCTTTGAGGGGGAGCGTGCTATAGTAGGCGCTTGCATGACCTCACCGTGTCTCAGAGGTGTCATACATTTTTTGCAAGGAACTCGAAAGGAACTCCAGAAGTGGCAAACATCAAGTCTCAGAAGAAGCGTATCCGCACCAATGAGGCAGCTCGCATGCGTAACAAGGCTGTCAAGTCCGAGCTCAAGACGCTGACCAAGCACGTCCAGTCCGCCGTCGCCGAGGGCGACGCCGAGAAGGCCCAGGCTGCCCTCAAGACCGTCACCAAGCGTCTCGACATGGCTGCCGCTAAGCATGTCATTCACAAGAACCAGGCTTCCAACCGCATGTCCGGTCTTGCCAAGCTCGTGAACAGCATCAACGCCTAAGTTGTAAATTTCACACCACACAGATTACGCGCATAAATGGAGCCTGTTTTATGGAACAGGCTCCATTTTTTGTACCGCTCGGGTAAGATAGTCCGCATGAATACTTCAATTGACATTTCCCACATCCGTAACTTCTCGATCGTTGCGCATATCGACCATGGCAAGTCCACGATCAGTGACCGCATCCTCGAGCTCACCCATACCGTCGACGAGCGCGACATGGAGTCTCAGCTGCTCGACACCATGGATATCGAGCGCGAGCGCGGCATCACAATCAAGTCCAATGCCGTTCGCGTGTCCTATGATGCCGACGATGGCGAGACGTATCAGTTCAACCTGATCGATACGCCGGGCCACGTGGACTTTACCTATGAGGTCTCGCGCTCGCTGGCCGCCTGTGAGGGCGCGGTGCTCGTCGTCGACGCCACGCAGGGCGTCGAGGCGCAGACCGTCTCCAACGCGACGCTCGCCATGAACGCTAATCTGGATATCGTGCCCGCCATCAATAAGATCGACCTGCCCTCGGCCCATCCCGACGAGGTTAAGACCGAGATCGAGGATGACCTGGCGATTCCTGCCGACGATGCCGTATGCGTATCGGGCAAGACCGGCGAGGGCATCCACGATCTGCTTGAGTCCATCGTCTTTTTGATCTCTCCGCCCAAGGGCGATGCGAATGCGTCGCTTAAGGCGCTCATCTTGGATTCGTATTTTGATGAGTACCGCGGCGTCGTTGCCACGGTCCGCGTCTTTGACGGCTCCATCAAAAAGGGCGATACCCTGCTTATGATGCAGGCCAAGGGTGACTTTTTGGTCGACGGCGTGGGCGTCAAGCGTCCTGCCGAGACCCCGGTTGATGCGTTGACGGTCGGCGAGGTGGGCTACGTGGTCACAGGCCTGAAGGACCCCGAGGCCGTTCGCGTGGGCGATACCCTTACGTGGGCGTCGAATCCCTGCCCCGAGCCGCTTCCCGGCTACCGCGAGGCCAAGCCCATGGTCTACACGGGCCTGTTCCCGATCGACAACAAGGATTACGAAAACCTGCGCGACGCGCTCGACAAACTGCATGTCAACGACCCGTCGTTGGTGTGGGAGCCCGAGACCTCGGTGGCGCTCGGCTTTGGTTTCCGCGTTGGCTTCTTAGGCCTGCTGCATATGGAGGTCGTCAAGGAGCGCCTGGAGCGCGAGTTCAATCTGGATCTGATTGCCACGAGCCCTTCGGTGGACTATCACGTCTACAAGACCGACGGTGAGATGATCGATGTCCGCAGCCCGCAGGATCTGCCCGAGGCTACGCGCATCGAGCGCATCGAGGAGCCCTACCTCAAGGCCAAGATTATCTGCCCGCCCGAGTATACGGGTGCCGTCATGCAGCTCGCTATCGAGCACCGCGGCATTACGACCGACATGATCCATCTCACGAGCAAATCGGTCGAGATGCGCTTTGATATGCCGCTTGCCGAGCTCATCTTGGACTTCTTTGACCAGCTCAAGAGCCGTACCAAGGGCTATGCCTCGCTCGACTATGAGTTCAACGAGTATCGTCCCTCCGAGCTCGTCAAGCTCGATATCCTGCTTTCGGGCGATGAGGTTGACGCGCTTTCGTTTATCGTGCACAAGGACAAGGCCTATGGCTTGGCCCGCGGCCTGTGCGACAAGCTCAAGGAAATCATTCCGCGCCAGCTGTTCGAGGTGCCTATTCAGGGTGCCATCGGCAACAAGATTATCGCCCGCTCCACCGTCAAGGCGCGCCGTAAGGACGTTTTGGCCAAGTGCTACGGCGGCGATATTTCGCGTAAGCGCAAACTGCTCGAGAAGCAGAAAGAGGGCAAGAAGCGCATGAAGGCCATCGGTTCGGTCGAGGTCCCGCAGGAGGCCTTTATGGCGATCCTCAAGGTGGACGAGTAGGTCCATGGCGCTTTCTGAATACAGTACGCGGCTGCTGGGCGCCTATGCCGAGCAGCCGTTCCTCATGGCTCCCATGGCTGGCGTGACCGACCCCGCCTACCGCATCATGTGCCGCCGCCGCGGTGCCCATCTTGCCTACAGCGAGATGGTGAGCGTGGCGGGTCTTGCCTATGCCAGCAATAAGACGTGGCGCCTGGTGCTACCGGCCGACGAGGAGCAGCAGATCTGCGTACAGCTCTTTGGTTCCAAGCCCGATCAGTTTGCGAGCGCCGTCGCCGCCGTTGAGGAGCGTGTGGGCAATCGCCTGTCGCTCATTGATATCAACATGGCCTGCCCGGCTCGCAAGGTCGTCACCAAGGGCGAGGGCTCGGCGCTTATGCGCACGCCCGATCTGGCAGAGAAGATCGTTGAGGCAGCGGTGGGCGCGGCGCACGTGCCCGTGACCGTAAAAATCCGCAAGGGCTTTTACGCCGAAGACCGCAATGCCGCGACGTTTGC
>URMR01000025.1 GCA_900548935.1 uncultured Collinsella sp. | reverse complement strand
GTGCCGGCGGCGGCCTGCTGCTGGAGGCCGTGAACATTCTGACCGACCGCACCCCGGGCGCTGCACGCGAGCGCTGGGGCTTTGAGGGCTGGCAGTTGCACGACGCCGCTCTGTGGGAGCAGCTGCTTGCCGAGGCACGCGAGCGCGAGGCGACAGCGCGCGAGCGACAGGCGCGCATCGTGGCCGTAGACATCGACCCCGCCGCCCGCAAGACCGCTGAGCGCATGGTCAAGTGCGCCGGCTACAAGCGTTTTGTCGATTTCTGCGCCGCCAAGTCCGCCACCGTGCTGGACCATGCGGGCGCTGTCGCCGGCGCCGCCGTGGTCGCGGATACGACCGAGACCCCGCTGTCGCTTATGCACGACGCCATGACGCTCATCGGTGAGCTGCGTCGCGCGCCCGAGCTTGCCGCGGCGCCGGTCGCCGCGCTCACTCGCGATGGCCTTATGGCCCGCGCGCTCCATGCCGAGCCCGCGCGCTCCATCGCCGTCATGCCCAATAACGAGGAGGCGACTATTGAGGTTTGGCCCTCGCTCGACCACGCTGCCGCGGCGTTTGAGGCCGCGACCAGCGCAGATGCCGAGACCGAGGTCGCGGATGCCAACGAAGTCAACGATGAAGCCGCCAACACCCCCATGCCCGAACCTGCCGCCACGCTCGACCTGGGCGACGGCAAGCCGCTGCCCGTGCTCATCCCCGAATCGGAGCAGTTCGCCAACCGCCTGCGCAAGAATGCCCGTCTGCGTCGCAAGTGGGCAAAGCGCGAGGGCGTGAGCTGCTACCGCGTCTACGATGCCGACCTGCCCGACTACTCCGCCGCCATTGACCTGTACGAGGGCTGCCCGCAGACGCCGGGCCGCTGGCTCGTCATCGCCGAATACGCCGCGCCCAAGACCATCGACCCCGCACTGGCCCAGGCCCGCATGCTCGACATCTTGGCCATCGCGCCGCGCATCCTAGATGTTCCCGCCGAGCATGTGCACGCCAAGGCCCGCATGCGTTCGCGCGGCGGCTCGCAGTACGGCAAGCAGGGTGCCGGCAAGGGCGGATCGGGCGAGCGCGCCAATATCGCACGCCGTCGTCTACCGCTCATCGAGGAGGGCGGCCTTACCTTTGCCGTCAACTTTGACGACTATCTGGATGTGGGTATCTTCCTGGACCACCGCGTCACCCGCAACCTGGTGCGCGAGCACGCCAAACAGGCGCGCCGCTTCCTCAACCTGTTCGCCTACACCGGCACCGCCACCTGCTATGCGGCAGACGGCGGCGTCGAGGAGACCGTGACGGTCGACCTTTCCAACACCTACCTGGACTGGGCCGAGCGCAACATGCGACAGAACGGCTTTGTGGGCCCGCAGCATCACTTTGTGCGCGACGACGTGCTTGCCTGGATTCGCGATCAGCGCCAGACGCGCAACCGCTGGGACCTGATCTTTGTCGACCCGCCCACGTTTTCGAACTCGTCCAAGATGGGCCGCCGCACCTGGGATGTCCAGCGCGACCATGTTGAGCTTTTGGCCGGCGTATCTCGCCTGCTCGCACAGGGCGGCCATGCCATCTTTAGCTGCAACCTGCGCGGCTTCCGCCCCGAGACGCGCAAGCTCGCACGCGCGGGCGTCGTGCTGGAGGACATTACGGCGCAGACCATCCCCGAGGATTTCGCGCGCAACCAGAAGGTGCATCATTGCTATATCGTGCGCCGCCTGCCCATCGAGGACGCCATGGCCGAAGTCGGCTTTAGCGCAGAGGAGATTGCCGAGCGAACCGAGGAGCTGCGCAACCCCGAAGCCCGCAAGCCTCGCGCAACGGCGCCCGCGCACGCGCAGACCGGCGACCGAGGGCCGCGCGGCGACGGCAAACCCTCCCCCGCCGGCAAGCCCAAAAAGAAGAAGTTCTACGCCAGCAAGCCCAAGGGCAAATAGACAAAGTTGCGGTGGAATAGTTCCTAAAAAGCCTGGTAAAAGACCAAACAGGAACTATTTCACCGCAACTCATATTGGGATGGTGGTTGGCAATCTAGCCTTGGGTGACCAATCGGTAACCGATGCCCACGTGTGTTTGGATATAGCGCGGGTGCGCGGGGTCGGACTCGATCTTTTTGCGCAGCGTGCCCATAAAGACACGCAGGCTCGCTAGGTCGCTCTTAGTCGCCGTACCCCAAATCTCGTGCAGGATAAACTGATGCGTGAGCACCTTGTCGGCATTATGGGCCAGCAGGCATAGCAATTTGTACTCAATCGGCGTCAGATGCAGCTCCTCGCCATCCATCGTGGCGATGCCGGCATCAAAATCGATATGCAGTTCACCGGCATCGAACGAGCCCTCAGAGGAAACACCGCCCGTTTGCGCATATGAAAGGCGTCTGAGCGTCGTGCGAATGCGCGCGAGCAGCTCCTCGACCGAAAACGGCTTGGTCAGGTAGTCGTCGGCGCCGGCATCGAGCGCACGAATCTTGTCCGCATCCTCGCTGCGCGCCGAGACCACGATGATCGGCATGCCCGACCATGCGCGCACCGACTCCACCACCTTGACGCCGTCCATATCGGGCAGACCCAGGTCGAGCAGCACAATGCTCGGTGCCTGCGATGAGGCGGCAGCGATGGCGGCATGGGCGGTCTCCACGGCCATATGGCGCAAGCCGTGCGCCTCGAGCGCGGCAACGATTAAGTTGCGAACGGCGGGGTCGTCCTCAACGACCAAGATGAGCGGTTTTACGGCAGAGTTTGGCACAGCGCTACTCCTTATCAAACGAAACGTCGGCGACGGGAAGCTCAATCGTAAAGACCGAGCCGTGCGGGTCCGCCGCGGCAACCTCTATGCTACCGCCATGTGCCAACGCAATGGAACGGCAGAGCGAAAGACCCAGGCCAACGCTGCGGTGGCTGTCGGCAAGACCGTGGTTGGCGGTATAGAACGATTCAAAGATCCGCTCGCGGTCCTCGGGCGCAATGCCCGGGCCGTCATCGGCCACCGAGCACGCCACGCGTCCATCGTCGACGCTAATCGAAATCATGATATGCGAGCCCGCGGGCGTATAGGTGATGGCGTTGTTCACCAGATTGACCACCAGCTGCACCATCAGGCGCGCGTCGACGTTGACGAGCGCTGGCTCGTCGCACGTCACCACCTTAAGGTCGTGCTCGCGCACGGCCGGACTTACGTGGCGCAGCGCCTCCTCGACGATATCGTCCATAAGTTCGAGCGTAGTCGACAGATGCATGCCGCCGCCCTCGAGCTTGGTGATGGCGAGCAGGTTCTCGACGGTGGCGTTGAGCCATTGCGCATCCGAGCGAATGGACAGGAGCAGGCCGCGGCGCGTCTGGGCGTCGAGCACGGCGGTGCCGGTCGAGCCCTGGTCGAGCAGCACATCGGCATTGCCCGAAATACTGGTGAGCGGCGTGCGCAGGTCATGCGAGATGGAGCGCAGCAGGTTGGCGCGCAGCTGTTCGTTTTTGGCGAGCACCGCTGCCTCCTCGCGGGCCTCCATGGCGCGGGCGCGATCGAGCGCCAGCTCGCCTTCGCTCACGATGGCATCGGCAAGTGTCCGCTCCTCATGCGTCAGCACGTCGGGCTCGGCAACAATAGCCAGCACGCCCACCACCGAGGCGGGGTCGCCCGAGCGCACGAAGCCGTCGCCTGTGCGAACCGTCAGGTAGATGCCATAAAACGCCGATCCGCCATAGGTGGCATCGAGCGGCGTTCCCACATAGGCGGACGCCGAGAGCCGCGGTGGCATCTGCGGCGCCAGCTCGTGCACCGGCGCGGCATCGCCCACGGCCGTGTATGTCGCACGCGGCAGCAGGTCATCGCCCTCGGCGTCGGCGCTGTACCACACGACCGGACAGCCCGAAAGACGCGCCAGCTGCGTGGCCATGGCGTGAACGATCTGCTGCTCGTCGGCGCAGCGCTGCAACATGCGGTTGGTCTCGAGCACCATATGCGTGCGGCGGTCGCTGGCGGCAGCCTGTGCCAAAGCGCGACGCAGGGCCAAGGCAATCGAGCTCGACACAAGCGAGACCACAAACATGATGAAGAACATGCCGGGATAGCCGCGGTCGATAAACGACAGCAAGTAGCGCGGGTCGACAAACAAGAAGTTGTAGAGCGCCACGGCGGCAGCCGAGCTCAGCAAGCAATACAGGCGACTGCAGGTAAAGAATGCGCACAGCTGAACGGCAAACACATAGACGATCATGATGCTCGGCGCGAGACCCGGATGGTCGAGCAGCGCGCCCACAATCGTCGCCGCGACCAGCAGCCCCACCGATACGCAGGCGTCATACAGAGGAGTGCGGCGCGTCAGCGTTGTGCGCCGCCACCAAAAGCTATCGGCAATATCGCCGTCCGTACGGACGTCCATCAGCGTCCCGCCCCTCTCTCAAAAACAAAAACCACCACAAAGGGGACAGGCACCTTTGTGGTGGTTTCCCTTGTGGTGGTTCCAAGTGTAAAGCCTTTGCAACCTGCGGTCGTTAGACAAACAGCACGTGCGCGAGCAGTGCGCACACGCACGCCGCGACAAGCACCGTCACCACGATCGAAATCACGCGGTCGGCCATGTCCATGTTGGCCCGATTCGTAAAGAACCGATCTTCGGCGGCGTCGACGCGCGCCTCACGCACCAGCTCGGTCGCAAAATCGCAACCGTCAAGCACCTTTGCATCCATGGTTTCCTCCCAGGACTCAATCCCCGTCAATACAAACCCGCCCGTTCGCAGGCAAACCTCAAGCGTCGACTACGGCCGCTCGTTGGGAGCCAGGCGCTGCATCTTATTCACAGCCTTGAACTTGGTGAACAGCGGCACGTACTCAAAGCTCACGTTGGAGTTCTCCAGGCCGTACCAACGCGCGGGCGTGCCGGCGGCGCGGCGGATGATGTACTTGAGCGTGATGGCCGTACGCTCGCTCGGCTCCACATCGCTTTCAGGCGCCAGAAGCTTACGAATCAGGACGAACTTGAACGTGCCGATGTTACCCGGATCCTTGTAGACCGAGTAGTCATGCGTCTGCGGCGGCAGCTCGCCGGTGGCAGCCAGGTCCTGAACAACCTGACGCAGGTAGGCATTGACGCGCTGGTTGATCTTGTAGCCCAGGTACAGATGCACGCGGAACACGTAGTCGGTGCCGAACGTCTCGACCGAATAGGCAAAGGTGTGCGGCTCGTCCATGGTCTCGACATTCACGAACCACCAGGCGCGGGCACGCTTGGGATGCTTGTCCAAGATCGAATAGACGATATCGCGGTCGATGTAGTCGGTATGGGTGTCCTTGGTCAGGTACACAACGTTGTCGCTCAGGCGCTCGTAACGGTCGTCGTCGCGCAGGCGCTTGAGCTGCGGCAGGTAGCTGCGCAGCGGCAGCAGCGTAAACTGGCGCTGCTCGACCGCCGTGCCGTTGTACCAGCACACCATAATGCCCATGATGAGTGCAGCCATGAGGATGGTGAAGTAGCCGCCGTGGAAGAACTTGGTGAGCGAGCTCACGAAGAAGAAGCCTTCGAGCAAAAGGAAGAAGGCCGCGAAGATCCACGGAGCAACCTTGAGCTTGCGCTCCTCGTGCAGGTAGAAGAAGAGCAGCAGCGTGGTGCACATCATAGTCAGCGTAATGGCAAGGCCGTAGGCGGCTTCCATATGCGCCGAGTTCTGGAACAGCAGCACCACGATGACGCAGCCGACAAGCATGACGTTGTTGACCATGGGGATGTAGAGCTGGCCCTTGGTCTCGGCAGGGTAGAAGACCTGCATGTGCGGCATGAGGTCCAGACGGCTGGCCTCGGACACCAGCGAGAATGCGCCGGTGATGAGCGCCTGCGAGGCAATGATGGCCGCGACGGTGGAAAGGCCGACGGCAAACGGGCGCAGGCCCGGGGCGAGCATCTGGTAGAACGGGTTGAGGTCGGCAATGCCCATGAGCTCGGGGTTGGCAGCGTTGTTCATAAGCCAAGCGCCCTGGCCCATATAGGAAAGCAGCAGGCAGCACTTAACGAACGGCCAGGTAGCGTAGATGTTGCCGCGGCCGACGTGGCCCATGTCGGAGTAGAGCGCCTCGGCACCGGTGGTGGCGAGGAAGCAGCTGCCCAGAATCATGATGCCCGCGTGGTTGTTGGGGCTCAGCAAAAAGGCGATGCCGCGCACCGGGTTGAGGCACAGCAGCACGGCGGGGTGCTGGAAGACAAAGAACAGACCCGTGCCGCCCAGGAACAGGAACCACAGCGTCATGATGGGGCCAAAGGCGTGACCGATCTTGGCCGTACCGATACGCTGTACCAAGAAGAGCACGATGATGATGGCGAGCGTAATGGCGACGACGCGGCCCTGGTCATCGCCCAGCACGGCATGGACCGCCGGGATGGTGCGCAGGCCCTCGATGGCCGTGGTAACGGTAACGGCCGGCGTCAGGATGCCGTCGGCGAGCAGCGCGGCGCCACCCAGCATGGCGGGGATGATAAGCCACTTGCCGCAGCGCTTGACCAGGCTGTACAGGGCAAAGATGCCGCCCTCGCCATGGTTATCGGCGCGCAGCGAGATGAGCACATACTTGATGGTGGTCAGCAACGTGACCGTCCACACGACAAGGGAGAGCGCGCCGAGCACGAACTCCTCCGTGACGCTCCCGATGCCGCCGTTGCCGGCAACGAGCGCCTTGGTTACATACATAGGGCTGGTGCCGATATCGCCGTACACCACGCCCAGCGTGACGAGCATCGCCGAGATGCTCACAGGAATCGCAGCGTGCGAGGCTGCCTCCTTAGCCTTTTGTTCCATAAGCCGGTTTCCTCCCAACTTTAATGTTCGAAGGAATTATAGGTAATCGTCCTATGTTTGAATGGCACTGTTTTCCCAGCTAGATAAAGATTTATACAGTCTTTAGGCTACCGCGGCGATATGAAATGTGACAAAAGGACTATCCCCTTGTCACATCCGTCATTTTCCGAGCCAGTTTTTGAACCACCATTCCATGGAGCGGCTCATCTCGGCCATAAAGGGACTCGTGTGCTTGCGGGTGTAGACATCCACCACGCGCTCGCCCACCTCGCGGGCGTGCGGACGGAACATCGCATCCATCTCGGCCACCTGAGCATCCATAGTCGCGGCATCGGCGCGGCAGTAGCGCTCCTCGTGCACCAGGTTCACCACGGGATGCGCGATCGCCGGGCGCTCCTTGCGGGGCGTGCCAATGATGAGCATCGACAGCGGCATGGTATAGGGCGGCAAACCGAGCAGCTCGGCAACTTCCTCGGCATTCTCGACGATGTCGCCGATATAGCAGCTCCCCAGGCCCAGGGCCTCGGCGGCAACCACGGCGTTTTGGGCGGCGATCACGGCGTCCTGGGCCGCGATGGCAAAGTCGCCCAAACCCGGCGCGCGGCGGGGCGCCTTGCCCGTACGCTCGACAAACTCGGGCTCAAAGCAGCCCACGTGCTCAAACAGATCGATCCACTTGGCATAATCGACCACAAATATGAGTGCCCAGGGCGCCTTGGCGATCATGGGCTGGTGGTCGCACAGGTCGGCCAGACGGTCCAGCGTAGCCTGCTCGCGAATGCTTACGATGGAATACATCATCATGGCGCCTGCCGACGGTGCACGGCTCGCCGCATGCAGAATCGCCGCACGCTGCTCGTCGGTCACCGCCACAGGACGGTCATTGTCATCGCGCGCAAAAGCGCGCGTGGACGAACGGCGCTCCAAGATGTCCAGCACCGTGTTGCCCGTAGTCTCGACCGGATAGCCGCACGTATCCACGCCCGCAGCTCCGCCGCCGCCCATGTCCGCCTTGCAAACCTGCTCGTTCATCGCCCTGCCCTCGCCATTTCTTTAAGAAGCCTTTACGTTTCCGTGTAATTCCCGTCCATTATCGCGCAGGTCGCCACTACATTGCGCCACACCGTCACACGTGCGCGTTAATATGGCTGGTTGTTGTGCGCAGTCACCAATTGCAGCGCATATCTTGGTAACAATCGGGTAAACCCCCGCTTTCGTAGGTTTTAAGTTTGTGAGGAGTCTCAGCATGTTCGCAGCCGCCATCTCGCTCGTCGGTCTTGCGGCGACCGTCTACCTTGTTTTGCGCGAGGCCAAGGCCATTCGCGCTCAGTCGGGCACCGTTGCCAAGGGCGCCTTCGCCTGGAGCGTCGCCTTTGGCCTGTTCCAGCTCTTTTTGACCGTCTGGGGCGCCATTGGCCTCGTCGCCCAAAACGAGCCGCTCGCCTTTGTGATGCTCATCCTGACCAACGCCATCCTCACCGGCTGCGCTTGGGTCAGCATCGCCCGCGACCGTATCGCTCCGCGCGTCTTTGCGTTCGCCTCGGCCGATGCGTCCGCCCCCACCGGCAAGCTCGCTCGTTTGCGCGGCGCCTTTGTGGGCAAACCGCTCGTCGCCGCCGTCTTGTGCCTGCTGCTCGCCGGCGTCTTTGCGCTGCTGGGCATGGAGGTCTCGTCCAACCACGACTTTACCTGGGTCTACCCCCTGTGCATCCTGCTCGAGTGGGCCATCATCACCACGCTCATGGTCGGCCTGTTCTTCCTGTTCCAGCGCCACGGTGCAGCTCCCGCGGTCCTGGCCTTTGCCCTCTTTGTCCTGGGCATTGCCGAGTTCTTCGTCATCACGTTTAAATCCATGCCCATCCAGCCGGGCGACCTTTCGGCCATCTCCACCGCCGCCGCGGTCGCCGGCACCGGCTACACCTTCTCCATCTCGCTGTTCTGCGTGCTGTCCATGGGCTTTACCGCCATCGCTATGCTGCTGTGCGAGTACGCCGGCCTGGTGGCACCGCACCGTCAGAAGGGCGCCGCCAACGCCAAGCGCATGCTGCTCACCAATCTGCTCGTCGCCGTGCTGTGCCTGGGCGGCGTGACCGCGCACGTCACGCTCATCGACTACTACAACACCCTCGGCATCACCGTCTATACCTGGCGCCCGCTCGAGAGCTACTGGCGCGAGGGCTACCTGCCCGCCTTTATTAGTGCAGCGCAGTCCATCAAGCCGCCCAAACCCGCCGACTACTCCGTCGACGATGCCAAGGCCACGCTCAAAAAGTACGCCAAGGCCTACGACAAGTCCGACGCAGCCAAGAGTGACGAGCGCACCGCCGCAAAGGAGCAGTTCGACAGCGAGAAGCCCACGGTCATCGCCATCATGAACGAGACCTTCTCAGACCTTTCGATCTACCAGAACATGCGCGCCGGCTACGAGGGCCCGCAGTACTTTAAGAACCTGTCCAACTGCCTCAGCCGCGGCAAGCTCTATGTGAGCGCCTACGGCGGCGGTACCGCCAATACCGAGTTTGAGTTTATGACCGGCAACTCCATGGCCAACCTGGGCTCGGGCGTGTACCCCTACACCATCTACAACATGGAAACGACCGGGAACCTGGCAGAGCAGTTCAAGTCGCTCGGCTACACCACCACGGCCATGCACCCCAACCACGCAACCAACTGGAACCGCGAGAACGTCTACAAGGACTTTGGCTTTGACCAGTTCCTGTCCATCAACGACTTCCAGGGAGCCGACACCCTGCGCGACATGGTGACCGACCAGGCTACCTACGACAAGATTCTTGAGCTGCTCGACCAGAACGCCGATCCGCAGTTTATCTTCGACGTGACCATGCAGAACCACTCGGGCTACGATACGGGTCTGGTGCCGGTCGACAAGCAAATGCACCTGAATATCGACACGACCGATCTGGACGCCAAGACCGTCGAGGACGGTACGCTCTCCGATGTCGACGAGTACGTCTCGTGCATCGAGCAGTCCGACCAGGCGCTGCGTTACTTCCTCAACGCCCTGAGCAAGCTCGACCGTAAGGTGGTCGTGGTGTTCTGGGGCGATCACCAGCCGTTCTTCCCGTCCAAGTTCAACGACAAGTGGTTTACCGGCGAAGACGACGCCACCCACCAGGAGCGCTTGTGGCAGACCGACTACATCATCTGGGCTAACTACGACGTTGCCGGTTGCAACCAGACGAGTGAGGTCGACGACCTGTCCACTAACTACCTGTCCACCCAGCTGATGCAGCTGATCGGCGCACCGCTGACCGACTACCAGAAAGCGCACATGACGCTGCGCGAGTCGCTGCCCGCCATCAACTCGGTCGGCTACGAGGACGCCAGCCTGCGCTGGGCGCTCTCCTCCAACGTCACCGGTGACGACGCAGCAGCAGCCGCCACCACCAAGGCGCGCGAGGATTACGCCAAGATGCAGTACTACGAGATGTTCCGCGACGGCAAGAACGTGTATACCGAGCACTTCCAGACCGAGGCCAACGAAACCGACCCCAACCTGGCACCGGGTACGACCAAGATCAAATAGCGACTAGCTGCGAGTTCATAACTGAAACGTCTGTCCGGGCGGAGGCATATAAGGTTCCCTGCTCGGACAGTCCTGCGTAAGACGGAGGCCACATTAAGTGGCCTTCTTTGCGTGCGGAACTCGCGATGAACCTTATATGCCTCCGCCTGGACAGACGCCCTGATGTTGGGGCGTGGCTTGTCTTGGGTGTATCGCCGAACATATATAAGTTGAAGGCCACGTTATGTGGCCTTCTTTGTTTGCGGAAAGTGTGTCCCGGAATTCTTGTCTGGAATGGGATGCAGTTTCCGCTTGCGGAGTCTCCACTCAACAGAAAACCCGGGTGGCCTGTTTTTTGGCTACCCGGGTTTTTGGGTTGTCGATATGTTCGACTGGCTACTAGTGGGTCTTGCGGCGCTTGATCAGCATGATGAGGGCTATCACTACGAGCGTTGCTCCCGCTGCTGCTGCGGTGGCGACTAGGGCGAATGTTTGGTCGCCGGTGTTTGCGAGGTTCTTCGCTGTGGTCGTAGTCTTGACCTTAGTGTCGGTCTTAGCTCCGTTGTCGGACTTGGGCTTGTCCGGGTTCGTCGGGGTCTCAGGAGTCTCGGGGTCCTTTGAGCCTTCGGAATCGGTTGGGCCGGCGGTGTTTACCAGCGTATGGTCCAGGAACTTCTTGGCGCCCGCACTTGCCTGTGAGAACAGGCGGCGCGTGCGGATCGGGGTGGCGTTCACCGTTGTGGGCGCCGTCTCCTCGGCCTCGATATTCACGAGCGTCGTGCCGGTGTCGAGGCCCACGTCGTTGTATCCCACGTGGCAGTAATACTGCGCACCGTCATCGTCTGCGGTCAGGTCAATCTCGAGCTTTGAGGCCGTTCCAGCCGCGAGGTTGCCATCGGCACCCACGAGCTTAAACTCTGTCTCGCCGCGGCCCTTGCGGTACCACATATAGGTCGGTGCCAGCCCTGTTTCGCTATCGTCGGCACCGAGTTGCTTCACATGGCCAATCGCCGAGAGCGTCAGGTGGCTTCCCGCCGCGCGCTCAACCGAAGAGTCGTATCCAAGATCCGGCCCCTCCGCAGCATCCGCCGCAGGTCCGCTCACTGTCATCGTCATGCCATCGGGCATGGTCTTGACCGTGATGATTGCCGAGCGAATACCTGTTTCGGTCGTGGATCCATTCTTAACGGCGGCGATGGCGAATCGATACTCCGTATTGGGCTGCAGCCCATCCCACTTGAGCGAGGTCTTCGTGTTATCGGCAATCTTCCAGCTGTTCACGACGGCATCCGCCGCATTGCTCTGCAGCATGCCCACGCCGTAGCTAAAGCCACTCTTGTTTGCGAGTACATCGTCCCAGCTAAACGTAACGCTGGTCGAATCGACGGCGTTTGCCGTAAAGCCCGTCACGGCCGGCGCGTCGGGCATCTCGACGCCCTTAACGTCATAGCCCACGATCCAGAACTGGTCGGTGTCCTTGGTGCCGAGCTTGTCGCCCGAGTCTGCCTCGAACTTGTCGACATCCACCGCGTTGACGCCCAGACGCCACACAAAACCGTACTTGCCCTGCGCGGCCTCGGGCAGGTTGTCGACGGTGCCGCCGTATTCGGTCGATTCACTCGAGGAGTTACCCGTAGTAAAGCCGGCGTTGGCACCAAAGCACAGGCCGCCAAACAACTCGTGCTTTGCGAGCTTCGCGCCCATGACAACGCTGCCGTTCAGCGTCAAGCCGAGCTCGAGCTCCTGCTCCTTGCCCTCCTCGACTTCGATGGTCTGCTCAATGCTCGCCCCCGACTGCGCGGCGGCGCCGTTAAACCCATCGTGCGTGTAGGCGCGCGTTACGCCAGGCTTGCCCAGGCCAAAGGAATCCCCAACGGGAGTCTCGCCGTTGAGCGTCGTTTGACAGGTTCCGGGTTCTCCCGACCGGTTGGTCAAAAAGTAGCTGAGCGGCGTCATATTGTGCTGTTTGGCAATGCGGTCATAGGCCTCGACATTAACGACCGAGGTCTGCGCGCCGAGCGACACGGGCGCCGCCATCACGCCCTTGCCACCAGTTTCCTCATTTTCGATCTCATACTCGTAATAGACCATCGGAATCGTGTAGAGCACGGCCTTGTCACCCTCGCCGGCATGCGACTCATAGCTTACGCTTGCGCTGACCGTGCGCTCGCTCCGGTAGTCATAGCATCCCTCGGCGGCAAAATCGACTGAAGCATTCATCGCGACCAGGGGCGGACCGGTCTGCACCTCGACGGCAACGCCCAACTCGGCGCCAATGGTATAGCCCTGGGATGTCCCCGTGCCCTTTTCCTCTCCGTATGACGTGCCGCCCAACACCAGATAGCCGTATGCCTGCTCCAGATCCTCAACATAGGGCGCATCCTGCAGCACGGCAAGCACGCGCGGGTTGGTATAGACCTTGTAGCGGTCCTTGTACGTGATCTTGACGCTGTCGTTGTCGACATCGGGCAGCGCGAGCGAGATAAATGTGCCGTAGGTAGTGCCGCGACGGTTGCTCTCGCTAATCACCTGCTCCTCGCCGCGGCGCACCTTTCCGTTCTCGTCGAGCGAAAAATGCGAGGCGGTCATCCAATAGTAGTCATCGTTCTTGCGCAGGTCCTCGTCGCGGTGCTTGCCCACCACGGCGATAAAGCTCTCGTTATAGCGGTCCGAACCCGAGACGCTGCCCGCCTTGACGTCGCTGATCCACACCTGCTCTATACCCTTGTGGTCATGCTTGTTGCTGCTGTTGTATTGCTGACCGCTCATGCTCATGGTTCCGACCATGGACCCCAAGCCCTGAGCCCCGCTCTGTGCCGTGTTGCAGGCAAAGTCGCGGAACACATCGCCGCCCACGAGCACCTCGTCGACCGCCAGCTGCTCGGACAGGCCGTCAAGGTTGGCAGTGGCAAGGGCAATAGGCGCCAAGGTGCACGGATAGCGCTTATCCTGAGCGCTATCCTTCCATGCGCTGTTGGGCACATGCATCAGCCCATAGGAGGCGAGGAGCCCGTCTCTGCATTCCTTGCAATCGGAAATCTTGAACTCGCCAGACTCCGAGTCAAAATACGCGTAGCGGTACAGCGCGCCGTACAGCCCCTTGCTGCCGTCAGAAGCGCCGTAATCAAAAGCGCTGCGTTGCCAGTCATAGCCCGCAAGAATAAGGCCCGTGACGGTTTCACCCGTCTTCTTTCCTTCTTCATCGTAGGCGGCAAACGTGCCGAACGTCGCATTCGCAGCGACCATGGTCTTGCCGTTCGCGGAGAGGGAGATTGCGCCCGCGTCGCCCAGAGCATCGACATGGACGAGCGCACCCTTGGATGCATCCCACGAAAACAGCTCGCAATGCGTCGACTTATCAATATTCTTCTTGCCGTAGGGTGCCGAGACCACGATGGCGAGGTCATCGCAAAAATCGCGATCGAGGTCGCCGGCCGCTAGCGAAACGACAGGAGCTGACTGAAGCTGCGTCCAGGAGTCGTTCCCGCCCTTGTTGTGCGTGGTGTAGTCCGCGGCGTTACCGGCATCGATCTTGACGACGCTTTGCTTCCAGTTGCCGCCCTCCAAGTCATACATGTCGACTACAGCCTTGCGCACGCCGTTCTCGTCGACATAGCAGCCCGCGTAGACAAAAAGCTCGTCGACGCCGTCGCCATCGACATCGCCCGCCTCGACATCAAAGACGGCGTCGTGCTCTTGCAGGTAACCGGCATCCAGGTACTTAAAACGGCCTTCGTACATCATATTAGTGTTGACCGTCACCGGCAGGTGTGTGTCGAGAGTGCGCGTACGCCCGTTGCTAAACGAGTAGAGGACCAGCTCAACCTTTCCGGCGTATGACTTGCCGTCAATCGTCGTGGAGGAACTGTCGCCGTAGGCACGGAGCTCGGCAACGCGGCTCTTTTTGCCCGTGCTGGCGTCGCTGCAGAACTCAACACTCGTGGCGTGAATGCCCGAGAAACCGTTGTTGTCGTTGGCGAGTACTGTTGAGGACTCATTGTTGCTTAGGTACGACCAGGTGCCGCCACCGTAGTCGCTATGCTTGTAGAGATCGCTGTTCGTATCGAAGTTGTTGACGTTTTGCCAGAACTTTGCGGCGCCCCACACACTTCCATAGCCATCGGTGAGTTTGCTGCTGCCGCCAATGTCACCGCGCTCGACGTTCTCGAGCTTGTCGCGCAGAGTGTAGCGATTGCCATGGCTACCGTTAGCTGCCATATAGACCTCGCTGCGCGTGGCAAACGTCGTGGGGGTATCAGTGGAATAGGGGCCAACGGTATCGGCCGGAATGTCCTCGCTCGTGCCCAGACCCAGGGCTTGATAATCCTGCTCGGTCATATCGGTGATTGCGGGCGCGTCTGCCGCCTGGGCAACCTGGGGCGTGGCCGTGAAGCAGGCGACGCTCGTGGCGATCAACGCAGCAAGCGCCGCCGTCCCAACAAGCGAGATTTTCGACAGCCTACGGATACGGGGGTGTGGAACGTACATGAGGGACCTCGCTTTATTCGAGTGGAGTGGACTCATTTTTGCAAATGATACATCCGATGCCCGATATCACGTGTCTCATTTTCGCCAACGGCGTGTCTCATTTTTGAGAATCCGAGATGCCGCGGAAATCTTATCCCAGCTCAAAGGCCATTTCTGGGATGTATTTTCCGTCGAGTGCCTCATCGGGAAACTACGTCCCATTCCAAAGGCAAATTCCGGGACGCATTTTTCGAAAGCCTGCCCATCCGGAAAGCCCGTCCCACTTTGGACGCATCCGGGCACGGAACCATCGACCTATCAGGCCTCCCATCAATAAAGAGGCGTCCTCCCGGACGGCGGGGCACGAAGTTCATCGCGAGTTCCGCACGCAAAGAAGGCCACTTAATGTGGCCTTCGTCTTGCGCAGGACTGTAGAGCAGGGAACTTCGTGCCCCGACGCCCGGGAGGACGTTTCATTTAGAAAGATGGACCGACCGCCGTCAGCGATGGGAGCTACTCCCCCAGCACGGCCTTTTTGGCGGCTGCAGCCATGTTGTCCAGATCTTCCTTGGTGGGGTGATCCTTTGCGGCGACCCAGTTATCGAGCAGCATCTTAAAGCGGACATTGTCGGGATCTTGCTCGAGCATGGCCTCGTAGCGCTGCTTGACCGCGGGACCCATCTTGCCCTGGCACATTGCCCAACCCACAAGCTCGGCATCCTCGGCCAAATTGGAGGTCACGCGATTGATAATCTGCTGATAATAGCTCTGGTCGGCGCCAAAACCGCAGGTGCCAAACAGGAAGACGCGCTTACCGTGCAAGGCGGAGAGCAACGCCGCGACCGAAGGCGTGCACGCGCCCTTGTCACACCAAAAACCGACGAGCACCGTGTCGGCCGCACAGGCGCCCTGCGCCTCGAGCGCAACCTGGTCTGCATCCGCATCGTCGCTCAACGCCGCGGCGTGGACAAACTCGACGCCTGCAGCCTGCAGGGCACGCTTGATTGCGCCCGAAACCATCCTGGTATTACCGCTCTTGCTGTTGACCACCAAAGAGCATGTCATAGTCACGTTGCTCGTTTCCCCCAAAACTAAAGCCACTAATGCAATTTATTAGATGAATATCTTAGTACTAACGTGACAGATGTAAACCACCGTCTGTCGATTGATTCATTTGCCCCACGGGCTTGCTCACTGGGCAAACTGACTGCGGTAGAGCTCGGCATAGAAGCCATCTGCCGCCAGCAGCTCGTCGTGCGTGCCACGCTCGATAATCTGGCCGTCGCGCATGACCAGAATGCAGTCGGCGTTGCGGATCGTCGACAGGCGGTGTGCCACGACAAAGCTTGTGCGACCGGCCATGAGCTCGTCGAATGCCGCCTGCACCTGCAGCTCGGTGCGCGTGTCGATACTCGAGGTCGCCTCGTCCAGCAGCAAGATAGCCGGATTGGTGAGCATGACGCGCGCGATGCACAGCAGCTGCTTTTGGCCCTGGCTAAACGTGCCGCCGTCCTCGCCGATGACCGTATCGTAGCCGCCTGGCAGCTGCACGATAAACTTGTGTGCATGCGCGCGCTTGGCCGCCTCGATAACCTGCTCGCGTGTGGCGCCTGGGCAACCGTAAGCAATATTGTCCGCTACCGTGCCCTCGAACAGCCAAGTGTCCTGCAGCACCATGCCAAAGGCGCGGCGCAGGCTTGCGCGCGTGTAGTCGCGCGAAGCCTTGCCATCGACCGCGATGCGGCCGGCATCGATATCGTAAAAGCGCAGCAGCAGGTTGATGAGCGTCGTCTTACCGCAGCCCGTGGGGCCGACCAGGGCAAAGCGCATGCCGGGTTTGGCGTCAATGCAAATGTCCTGCAGCAGCTTGCGGTCGGGCACGTAGCTAAAGTCTACATGCTCAAAGGCGACCTCGCCCTGCGGGGCGACAAGCTCTACGGCGTCCGACGCGTCCGGCTCCTGCTCGCGGGCATCGAGCAGTGCAAACATTCGGCGCGCCGAGGCATACGCCGTCTGGATTTGCGTA